>CAMBXJ010000394.1 GCA_945871455.1 Asaia bogorensis | reverse complement strand
GACAGCGGCCATTGTCGCCACGGGTCGCTGGTTCGGTCGGTTGGTATTATACAAACCGTCCGAAACAATGACCGATGAAACGCCCTCACCATCATTGCCGGACCTGACCCGGCAACCCGCGGTTCAACGCCAAAGGAGGCGGGTTGCGGGATCGAGGCCGGCAATGACCGTGGGGGGGCGCCTATGGGTTCATTGTGTCGGCCGGTACGTATTAGCGCGCCATTGCGTCGATTTCGCGCACCAGTGCGTCGGCGGTGATCTGCCGACAATACCCGCGGTTGTTGCGCAGCGACCACTCATGCCGGTCCGCCGACAGGGTCGCGCAGGCATCCGTCGGCACCGTCACCAGATACCCAAGGTCGCACGCATCGCGCACCGCCGAATCCACGCACTGATCCGTCAGCACCCCGGCAATGATCAGCGACCGGACCCCGAGATTGCGCAGCACGTAATCCACGTTCGTCGACATGAACACGCTGGAGGACGTCTTCGGCAGCACGATCTCATCGCCCGCGGGCGCGATCGCATCCAGCACCCGTGCGTCCCACGAGCCGCGCGGCACGAACAGGTTGCTGATCTTGTAGTCCAGGCTCATGTCGCGCCCGTCCTGGGTCAGCGCCTCGATCACGGTATAGAGCACCTCGATTCCGGCGTCCCGGCACGCGGCCTGCACGCGCTGCATGTTCGGCACCGCGCGCGCCGCCATCTCCTTCAGGAAATGCCCGTACCGGGCGTCCCGCTCTGCATCCGTCATTGCTTTGTACGACCCGCCGTCGGGACGCGCATTGTAGTTCTGCACGTCCACGAACAGCAGTGCCGCGTGGTCCCGATCGATCGGGACCTCCCGGCTCAAACCCTCCGAACGCCAGTCCCGCCGCACCGTTCGGCTCACACCGGATCCCAGTCGAACGCCTGCTCGGACGTGTCGAGCGGCATGAACGCCGCCTGCAACGCCGGGGCTGCCATCGACGCGATCGTCTCCGGCGTCCAGCCATCGTCGCGCTGCACGATCCGCACTGGGCGGGGAGCGCTGAACAGATAGATTTCGTTCATCCGCGTGCCGAACACCTGGCCCGACACGTTCTTCGCCGCATCCGATGACAGGAACACCGCCAGCGGCGCGTTCTTGTCCGGCGTCATCTTCTGCACCTTCGCCACCGCCGCCTGCTGTTCCGGCGTGTTGGTCGGGATCGAACTGGTCATCCGGCTCCACGCCCACGGCGACAGGCAGTTCGACCGCACATTGTAGCGCGCCATATCCAGCGCGATGGATTTCGACAGGGCCGTGATGCCCAGCTTCGCGGCGGCATAATTGGCCTGGCCAATATTGCCGATCAGCCCGGACGTCGAGGTGATGTGCACGAAGGTGCCGCTCTCCTGCTTGCGGTATTCCTCGGCCGCGGCGCGGGAGACGAAAAAACTGCCGTTCAGGTGGACGGAGATGACGGACAGCCAGTCATCCTCGGTCATGCGATGGAAGATGCCGTCGCGCAGGATGCCGGCATTGTTCACCACCGCGTCGATCCGCCCGAAATGGTCCATCGCGGCCTGCACGATTTTCCGGGCCGATCCCCAGGCTGCGACCGACTCGGTGCAGATTTCCGCCGCCCCGCCGCGTTGTTCGATCAGCGCCTTGGTCTGCTGCGCCGGGGTGGTGGAACCACCTTCGCCGGAGAGGGACGCGCCGATATCGGCGATGATCACCTTCGCCCCAGCCGCCGCCATCATGATCGCGATCTCGCGCCCGATGCCGCCGCCAGCGCCGGTGACAACCGCGACCTTACCTTCCATCATGCCTGCCATGGATATGCTCTCCTTATTGGCGCCGGGTTTAACGCGTGATCCGGCCGAGGGAAACGGTGCCGCTGGGGAATCGCGCGACAAATGCGCAGGCCGCCGAGATCTGGGGTTCCGGCTCTGGCGAAACGGCGCCCACTGGCACAAAATGGAATGCAAAGAAGGTGACGTCGCGCCATGCTGGGTCTCAATCAGGATTTTCCACTGCTTCTACCAACCATGCTGGAGCATGCGGCCGTCAATTTTGGTGCCGTGCCGATCGTGTCGCATGGTCCCGGGGAGACGATCCGCACCGACTACGCCGCGACCGCTGCTCGCGCTCGGCGGCTGGCATCAGGCCTGCGTCGGCTGGGGCTGCGGGAAGGCGATATGGCGGGATCCCTGGCCTGGAATTCCCACCGGCATCTGGAATTATTCTTTGGAGCGACCGGGATCGGCGCGGTGCTGCACACCGCCAATCCGCGCCTGCCGGACCCGCATATCGTCTACACGATCAATTTCACCGGCTACGACACGCTGTTCATCGACCTGGACACCTTGGCGCTGGCCGAGCGGTTGGCGCCGAAGCTGGAGACGGTGCAGCGTTATGTGATGATGGCGCCGCGCGATGCGATGCCCGCGACCGGCCTGCCCAATGTCATCTGCTACGAGGACCTGATCGATGCCGGCGATGCCGACTTCGCCTGGCCGGCGATCGATGAACGGGCGGCCTGCCTCTTGTGCTTCACCTCCGGCACCACCGGTGCACCAAAAGGGGCGCTCTACAGCCACCGAGGCAACGTGCTCGGCGCCATGGCCACCGGGTCGGGCAACGGATGGGGGTTGTCGGCCGATGACTGCATCATCGCGGTGCCTGGGTTTTTCCACTGCAACGGCTGGGCGGTGCCGTTCTTCGGTCCGATGTATGGGGCGAAGATCGTCATCCCCGGCCGGCGCATGGACACGGAATGGCTGCATAAGCTGATCGTGGAGGAAGGCGTCACCGCCGGCCCCGGCGTGCCGACGATCTGGCTGTCGCTGCTGGATTATTGCCGCGACAACGGGTTGGGCATGGGACGGCTGAACCGGCTGTATTCCGGCGGCACGGCGCCTCCGGTGGCCATGATGGAGGCCTATCTGCGCGATTACGGCGTGCGCACCTTGCATGGCTGGGGAATGACGGAGACGACCAGCGCCTCGACCATTTCCTTCGCGCCGCACGACCTGCCGGAAGCCGAGGCGATCGCCGCCATGCGCACCCCCGGCAAGCCGCTCTATGGCAACGAAATCCGCATCGTCGATGACGAGGACAAGGTCTTGCCGCGCGACGGCACGACTCCGGGGCATTTGCAGGCGCGGGGCCATTGGATCGCTGGTGGCTACTTCCGGCGTCCGGAGGTCGATCTGATGACAGCGGATGGTTGGATGCGCACCGGCGACGTGGCGGTGATCGATCCGGACAATACGTTGCACATCGTCGATCGTGCCAAGGACGTGATCAAGTCGGGTGGGGAGTGGATCAGCAGCCAGGCCCTGGAAGACGCCGCCGCACGGCATCCCGCGGTGCTGGAGGCGGCGGTTCTGGCCATGCCGCATCCGCGCTGGCAGGAACGGCCGTTCATGGTGGTCGTCGCTCGTTCCGCCGTGACGGTGGACGATCTGCGGGCGTTCATGGTCGATCACGTGCCGAAATGGTGGCTGCCGGATTCGATCGTGTTCGTGGATGAATTGCCACATGGGCCGACCGGGAAACTGGCAAAAAACGTGCTGCGGGAATGGGTGGCGGCGGGGAAGATCGTGGCGTGATCGCCGGTGCGTATGACCGGCGTGGACGTGGCGGTTTGGGCAATCATCCATGTTGCCATGGCCTCGTCATGCTCGGCCTAGTACATTGATTTCAAAGAGTAATTTTCTGTCTCTTGACCTGTTGTCTGGGTTGGCCGCTCCTACGGTGTTCCTGCATCATCGCAATTCTCTGGGTCTCGACGGCGGGGTCTTTGCCTGGCTTCGCAAGGATGTGCAGCACAGCGCGGTTGTCATTTTCTTCGTGCTGTCCGGTCGTGTGATGTCAGCAATCTTGCCCCGGAACGGTTCCGCGCTGGACTACTTTGACAAAACCACATTCACAACCTTGAAATTGAATTCACACACTGACTCTCTGGGGCGCGACCGATTCGCGGCATGGAGGGCGGAATGAAGCTTGCAGTTCGTCAGGTCACTGTATGTCCGGATGACGGCTAACCGTATCATTGATTGATGGGATGGCCGAAGCGTTCGGCAGGTTCCTGGACCGTCACGGGCATTTTTTCCGAACCCGGACACGGAACAACGCGGCAGTGGCGCACCGTTACCTGCGCGGGCTGGCGCAGGCCGAGGATTGCACCTTTGAAGCGATGGCCGCGGTGGTTGAAGGCGGCTGCGCCCAACAATTCCAGCATTTTGCCAGCAACTCCCCCTGGGAGCACGAACCG
>CAMBXJ010000393.1 GCA_945871455.1 Asaia bogorensis | reverse complement strand
CAACCCCTCACCCGCTGGCTCCCACACAAGGATCGCGTCATGAGCACAAGCGAAGTCGAAGACATCCTGGGCACCGCCGCTGCCTGGCGGGCCGCCGGTGAGTTGGTCGCCGTGGCAACCGTCACCGAAACCTGGGGCAGTTCCCCTCGCCCGGCCGGCAGCCAGATGGCCGTCACCAAGTCCGGCCGCATGGCGGGGTCCGTGTCAGGTGGCTGCATCGAAGGCGCGGTCGCCGAGGCCGCCATGAAGACCATCGAGTCCGGCACTCCGCAATTGCTCGATTTCGGCGTCACCCATGAACGCGCCTGGGAAGTGGGCCTGGCCTGCGGCGGCAAGGTCAAGGTCTTCGTGGAAAAACTGTCCTGAGCGGAGAGCACCGATGACCCCCGATATCCTCGCCGCCTTGGAACAGGCAAAGCGCGAAAAGCGCCCGGTCGTGCTGGCCACCCAACTCCCCGGCGGCGACCAATGCCTGCTGCCGGATCCGATCGCGCCCGCGGAACTGAACGAAGCAGCCCAGGCCGTGCTGCAATCGGACGAGAGCGGCACCCACAAGATCGGCGGCACGGACTGGTTCCTGCACGCCTACAACCCGCCCTTGCGCCTGATCGTGGTCGGCGCCGTGCATATCGCCCAGGCCCTGGTCCCGTTCGCCGCCCAATGCGGGTTCGCGGTCACCGTGGTCGATCCTCGCCGATCCTTCGCGTCGGATGAGCGCTTTCCCAACGTCACCATCTCCTCGGAATGGCCGGATGAAGCGATGGACGCGTTCAAACCGGACAGCCGCACCGCGGTCGTGACCCTGACCCACGATCCGAAGCTGGACGACCCGGCGCTGGATCGCGCCCTGAAGTCGAACGCCTTCTATATCGGTGCCCTCGGCTCCCGCCGCACCCACGCCGCCCGCCTGAAACGGCTGCGGGAGCTTGGCCATACCGACGAAGCCATGGCGCGCATCCGCGGCCCGGTGGGCCTGAATATCGAGGCCGTGACCGCGCCCGAAATCGGCCTGTCCGTCATCGCCGAAATCGTCGCCGTCCGACGTGGCGCGCCGTTGCCGCCGAAGACCCCAGCATGAAGAGCCGCCCATGAAATTCGGCCCCGCACCATTGGACGAAGCCCGTGGTGCCATCCTGGCGCACAGCCAACGGGTCGGCGAGAAGATGATCCGCAAAGGGTCGTTGCTCGACGATGCCGCGATCTCGGCATTGCGGGAGGCTGGCCGCACCGAAGTCATCTGCGCGCGCCTGGAACCGGGCGACGTGCCGGAGGATATCGCCGCCGACCGGCTGGCAACCCCCTTGGTCGCGCCGCTGATCGCCCGGTCTCGCGCGGCCACGGGTCGGGTGAACCTGTTGGCCGAGGTGCCCGGCCTGCTGCGCGTCAATGCCGCCCGGATCGACCGGCTGAACACGATCGATGAGGCGCTGACCATCGGCACCCTGCCCGACTATGCGCTGGTGGCGCCGAAGGACATGGTGGCGACGATCAAGATCATCCCGTTCTCGGTGCCGGGCACGGTGCTGTCGGTCGCCGAGACGATGCTGCGCCAGGGTGGCTCTCCACTGAGCCTGCACCCGTTCCAGCACCTGAAGGTCGGGCTGGTGGTAACCGAACTGCCCGGACTGAAAGAAAGCGTCACCAGCAAAACGATCGAAATCACGGACGAGCGTATCACGCAACTGACCGGCACTCTGTTGCCGGCGGTGCGCTGTGCCCACCAGGAAGAAGCGGTCGGACGCGCGCTGGAGGGGTTGCTGGCCCTTGGCGCGGACCTGCTGCTGGTGATCGGGGCCTCGGCCGTGGTGGACCGGCGCGATGTCGGGCCGGCTGGGATCGTACAGGCGGGTGGGGAGATCCTGCATTTCGGCATGCCGGTCGATCCTGGCAACCTGATCTGCCTGGGGCGGATCGGACAGGTCCCGGCGCTGGTGCTGCCGGGCTGCGCGCGCAGTCCCAAGCTGAACGGGATCGACTTTGTCCTGACGCGTTTGTTCGCCGGACTGAAGGTGACCGGCGACGACGTAATGCGGATGGGGGTAGGCGGCCTGCTGAAGGAGATCGACACCAGGCCGTTGCCGAGGGAAAAGGCACCGGCGACGCCTCGGTCCGGGGCGGCCCCGCGCAGTGCCCCGACGATCGCGGCGGTGGTGATGGCCGCCGGGCGATCACGGCGAATGGCGCCGCACAACAAGCTGCTGGTGGGCGATAAGGCCGGCAAGCCGATGATCGCCCGCGTGGTGGACAATGTCCTGTCGTCCAATGCGCGCCCGATCCTGGTGGTGACCGGGCATCAGGCGGACCAGGTGGAGCACGCGCTGGCCGCCCGCCCGGTCCGGTATGTGCACGCGACGGATTATGCGGAAGGCCTGTCCGCGAGCCTGAAAGCCGGGATCGCCGCCGTCCCGCCGGAATGTGCCGCCGCTGTCGTGTGCCTTGGTGATATGCCGCTGGTTACCGGGCGGATGATTGATCGGCTGCTGTCGATGTACGATCAGGAAGAGGGGCGCTTGATCGTGCTGCCGACCTTCCGCGGCAAGCAGGGCAACCCGATGCTGTGGGACAAGCGCTTCTTCCCGGAAATCCTGCAAATCACCGGGGATTCCGGTGCCCGCTTCCTGGTCGGCAAATATGCCGAATTCGTCTGCGAGGTGGAGATGTCGGACGACGCGGTGCTGCGGGATTTCGACACGACGGAAAGCCTGGCGACGTTGCCGCCGCGGATGCGGCCGGAGGGGATGGCGTAGCGGCGGTCGGTCCCCGCAGGGGCACAGGATGGCCGTCACTCTGGGTCAACCGCGCTGGCGGCTGGGGCCATGGGTGGAACTTCGCTCCAGCGTCTGGAAATGGGCATCATCGACCCTGGTGAAGATGAACCGCCGGCGTTCGGTGGCAAATTTATATGCCAGCCCTTGTCCGTATGGCGGCCCACTTGCCCCAACCCGCAATTCCACTACCGTTCCCGGCAACAAGCCCCCGCCAACAAAGCCCTGGCAACAACACCCTGGCAAACCCCAGGAAGGAACGCCATGACCCGCCCGCCCGCGCCGACACCCCGCCCGCCAGGGGCACCGCTCGCCCTGTCAGGCATCCGGATCGCCGATTTCTCCCACTTCATCGCCGGGCCGCTGGCCAGCATGATCCTGGCCGATCTCGGCGCCGAGGTGATCAAGATCGAGAAGATCGACGGCGGCGACGACTTCCGCCGCATCGGCCCGGCCGTGTCCGACCAGGAAGGCGCCCCGTTTCTGTGGACCAACCGCAACAAGTCCGGCATCGCGCTCGATCTGAAATCCCCGCAAGGCCAACAGGTGGCCCGCGATATCATCGCCAAATCGGATATCCTGCTGGAAAATTTCTCCGCCGGCGTCATGGATCGGTTCAACCTCGGCTACGAATCGCTGTCCCAGGCGCACCCCCGCCTGATCTACGCCGCCGTCTCCGCCTACGGCCGTTCCGGTCCTCTCAAAGACCGGCTCGGCTTTGACCCCATCACCCAAGCCGAGAGCGGTTTCATGGCGCTCAACGGCGATCCGGATCGGCTTGGCCATCGCACCGGCCCATCCATCATGGACATGAGCACTGCCATGATGACCAGCAATGCCATCCTCGCCGCGCTGTTCTCTCGGGAACGCACCGGCAAGGGCCAATTCATCGAAACCGCCCTGTTCGATCAGGCGGTGACCATGGTCGGGTTCCATGCCCTGAGCTACCTCATCACCGGGCGGGAGCCTCAGCGCTTCGGCAACGACAGCCGCGACACCGTGCCGACCGCGGCCTTCCAGACCGCGGACGGGCCTCTCTATATTGCCTGCGCCAACGACCGGACCTGGCAGCGCCTGGCGACGCAGGTGCTGGACCAGCCGGAACTGGCGATGCATGCCGATTACGTGACCATGGCGGACCGTATCCGCAACCGCGACCGCCTGCTGGAGGTGGTACGAGAGATCCTGGCAACCCGCCCGCGCGCTCATTGGCTTTCGCGCATGCGGGATTCCGGCGTGCCGGGCGGTGCAATCAACTCCGTCGCCGAGGCCTTCGACGGCGCCGAGATCGCCCAGCGCGGCCTGGTCACCAGTATCCCGCACCCGACCGCCGGGACGGTTCCCAATGTGGCGCTGTCGATCCGCCTGCATGGGACGCCGCTGGCCGACCCGGTGGCCGCGCCTCGCCTGGGTCAGCACACCTTGCAGATTCTGCGCGACCTCCTGGGCTACGACACTGAGCGGATTCGGGGGTTGGAGGATGGTGG
>CAMBXJ010000392.1 GCA_945871455.1 Asaia bogorensis | reverse complement strand
GGGGCCTACCCGGACGTTTCAGCGTCCGGGTAGGCCCCATCCTGCAAGGCACCAAACGAATCGCATTCCAAAGGCCGTCGCCTTTGGTGGGTCCAGGGCAAAGCCCTGGTCGGGGTCCGGGGCGGAAGCCCCGTCTCTCCCCCGCATCTCACCCCGCCGCGACGATCAGGAACAGATCCGTATCCCCCGGATCCTCCCCGCACATCGTCAGGGCCGCATGCACCTGCCCCCGATGATGCGTCTGGTGATTGAAGAAATGCGTCATCAGCAGGCGCTTCCCCATCCGCATCTCCTTCTTCGCCGCGCCGCTGAACCAGGTCAGGTCCGTGTCCAACCAGGCCTCGTCCAACCCATCGGCGAACGCCTCGATCCGCGCGTCTGCCTTGACCCGTTCCGCCCGCAGTTCCTCGAAGCCATCGATCAGGGTCGGGCTTTGCGGGTTGGGAACGGTGTTCGGCGGCCACCCATCCAGGCGGGACATCCACTGCCGGTCCGCCCACATCAGGTGATTGAGCGTCCCATGCAGCGATTTCCAGAACAGGCCCCGATCCGCCCGCCGCTGCTCCTCGGTCAGACGAGCGGCGGCGGCGTAGATGCGGCGATTCATCTCGGAATTGTACCCTGCCATGGTACGGATGTAATCCGGTGTAATCATCGGCGCCGTCTCCCGGTCCTGGAAGGTTGCTGTGTCGAACTGCTAGTTTGCCGTCATGCCGCCATCGATGACCAACTCGCTGCCGGTCACCCATGCGGATTCGTCGGACGCCAGATACAGGCATCCCATCGCGATATCGATCGGCTTGCCGAACCGCCCCAACGGAGTGGCCTCCATCCGTGCGCGCCCGCTTTCGTTGCCCAACAGGCCCGGACGCGCCATCGGCGTATCGACAAAACCGGGATGGACCGAGTTCACGCGGACCTGATCCTTCGCATACTGGATCGCCGCCGCCTTCGAGAAGATACGCACCGACCCCTTGGAGGCATGATAGGCCGCGTTGGCAAACGACCCCACGATGCCACAGATCGAGGAGATGTTGATGATCGACCCGCCCCCGGCGCGCTGCATCGCCGGGATCACGCTTTTGGTGCCCAGGAACACGCCGGTCGAGTTGACCTCCATGATGCGGTTCCAAAGCTCCAGCGACATATCGGTCAGGGCGACGCCGGTCATGACGCCGGTCACCTGAACCGTCATGCCGGCAGGACGGCCGGACACACCCGCGATATTGCCCAGAACGTTGATTTTGCCGTATTTCTTTTCCACATCCGCCGCCAGCGCAATCCACTGGGCTTCGTCGGTCACGTCCAGCGGCCGGTATTCCGCGACCCCGCCATTGTCGGTGATTTCGTGCGCCACGGTGCGGCCCAGATCGTCCTGCATGTCGCACAGCACGACCGTGGCGCCGTGGGCGGCAAACAAACGGCTGGTTTCCGCGCCGATACCCGATGCACCGCCGGTGACGATGGCGACTTTCCCTTGCAGCCGAGGTCCTGGTTGCATGATCGTTCTCCCCCTTTTGTCAGCCGAGTGTATCGGGTCCCGACGTTGGCGGGAACCATGGCCCCGGCAACCCAGCGTCGCCCGCCAGCCCCACCAACTCAACCATACCCCGACATGCCCTCCCCGCTCGGCCTTCGACGCGGCAATGGCGCGATTGCCCACGGAAACCGGCGGCATTGGACGCAACGCGGCGATACCGGCAGAATCGCCTGACATATCGGACAGGGAGGTCGCGCCATGCCGCAAACACTGCAAATCTACCAGTCGCTTTGGGCGATGGAACGGCGCCGCCCGGACGGGGTGGAATGGCCGTTACAGACCCAGTTGGAGATGATACGCGATGCCGGGTTCGACGGCGCCGGCGTGCGGTTCGTCGATCGGGAATTTGCCCGGGACGTGACCGGTTTTCTGCGCGAGCATGGCATGAGCTGGCAGGCGCAGTGCTACCCTCGGTCCGTCGCCGATCTGGAACCGGTGCTGCGTATGGTCCAGGACCTGGGCGCCGATCACGTCAATCTGCAACCCGATGTGCGGCCCTACCGCCTGTCCGACTGCATTCCCACCATCGAGGGCTGGCGGCGTCTGGCGCGGGAAACCGGGATCGCGGTGCATATCGAGACGCATCGGGACCGCATGACGACGGATCTGTTCTTCACCCTGCGCCTGCTGGACTGTTTTCCGGATCTGCGGCTGACCGGCGATATCTCGCATTACCTGGTCGGCCGAGAGTTCGCCTGGCCAGTGTCGGAGGAAAACCACGCGCTGATGCATCGCATCCTGGACAATTGCTGGGGGCTGCATGGACGGGTCGCAAGCCGGGAGCAGATCCAGGTGCAACTCGATTTCCCGCAGCACCAGGGTTGGGTCGGGTTGTTCATGGATTGGTGGGAATACGCGATCCGATCCTGGCGGCGGCGGGCGGGGCCTGACGCGGTCTTTACGTTTCTGTGCGAGTTGGGTCCGCCGACCTATGCGATCACCGGAGCCGATGGATACGAATTGTCGGACCGCTGGGCGGAGGCGTTGACGATGATGGATATGGTCCGCGCGTTGTGGGCGCGGATTGAGGCGGAGGAGAAAGCGCGTTCAGACGATTGACGCCACGGCCTCAGCGCCAGAGCCTCGACCGCTAGTATCAGTGATGACCACATTGGGCACCGCAATGTAGCCGCTACCGGCTGCGCTTACCACGATTTCGGTGATCTCACCACTGGTGCCGATTGTCGGCGTGGCCACGGCGCCCTTGCCGCCGCCTTCGATGATCTCGACTTTGGTTGTGGCGGCAGCGTATCCGGTACCTCCTTTTGTTACAGTAATTTTGGTGACGCTGGCGCCCGCACCAGTTTCGGAATTCTTCTGGATTCCCTTCGCCAGAACGTAGCTTCCACCACTGATGCCGATCAGTCCAAGCACATTGGCAGGAATCTCGGGTAATGTCACATAGTTGAACTGTGCCGACGACAGGACGACCACAAAATACCCACCCGCGATTACAAATGTAAAGAACAGGAACTGGAATCGCGACAAGCTGGCCTGGCCATTCTCCTCGGACACGAGGTAACGGAGATCGATCTCATCGGTGAACATCTTCATTAGGACGACGGCCGATGCGCCGGCGATAAAGACCACGACCACGGCGCTGAACAGGACGTACATGTTCGTGCCGCCGCCGACCGAAAGATGTAGTATAAGGGGAATGATAAAGAGACCGCCAGCAATGGCGACTTTCGTCCGAAAACTGCTCTTGACCACGGCCATTTCGTTGTTCCATTCCGATCTATTTCAGCCCAGGGATCCCAAACCATCCAAGCAACCCAGTCGCCTTACCGCCCAAATAGAGAGTTTGACTGCCGCCAAAAATCGCCAGCATCTCAGTTGTGACAGGTGGCATATCTACTGGTTGTTTGGAAAATTCCTCCAAATACATGAATGCTACGGTCATGGTGCCAATCAGGCTTTGCAGGCGAGCGACAGTGACAGGCGACTTGCCATCGCCGAGCAGGCCACGAATGTTGATCTTACCGGTGAGGAGCTTGTAGACGACCATCGCGGCCATCAGACCGATGACAATCTTTATTTCCACGACAAGTACATCGCTCAAGGTCATACGCCCCCTGACCAACACTATGGTCACGTAACGTAACTCACTTATCACGGCCATGCAATGGCAAAATGCTAGCCAAGCAGCTTCCACAACAACAATGAGTCGTCGTACGTTCCATCCGGGCGCAGTACATCGCCAGGGACACGTCCTACTGTCCGCCACCCCAAACCCCGACACATCGCTACCACAGGATCACCGGCAAGGGACTGCAGCACCACCATACTACATCCGGTAAACCGTGCTTTTTCCTCGGCCTGTCGTATCAACCGTTGCATCAGGTCACGCTCCTGTGCTCCGGAGTGCCCCAGCAGCACTATCACATCCGCGCGATGCGCCTGGGCTTGGGCCTGTGCGAAAACCAGCGTCACCGTCCCGGCCAGAACGCCGCCCACCCAACCCGCCAGCAGGACTTTCCGCCCCATCGCCACGTCCCGTGCCGCCTCCCGCCAGAAATCGCGGGCGGTTTCGGGGGCCAGGGGCGGCAGGAAGTGCACGCCGGCGCCCTCGGCCACGCACGCAATCAGGATCGCCGACAGGCGCGGTTCGGCGGACGCGGCACCGGCCGCATCCAGCACCTCGATCCCATCAACCGGCTTCGCATAGGCGTATTCCAGCGAGTTCGAGATATCGTGCAGCACCCGCACCGGGCCGGATCG
>CAMBXJ010000391.1 GCA_945871455.1 Asaia bogorensis | reverse complement strand
GCGTGGTCAGGCCGAGTGACGGGAAAACCTCGGGCGTAACGCCCCCTGAAAAGGTCTTATCGCGTTAGCGCCTGTGGACCAAATCCACCGGCGGCGCTGGTCCGCCAGCTCCTTCTTCGTGATCTTCGTGTCTTCGTGGTGGAGAATCGAGGACCCGCGGTTCGTGATGGTCCCGTCCAATGGGACGCTTCCGGACAGGCAAGGCGTCCTTTGTCGCGTCCGCGATTTTCCACCACGAAGACACGAAGGGCACGAAGAAGCGAGGGTGTGGCCGAGCGCTGGTAAACGCTATCGGGCCGCCGACGAATGCTGGGCTTCCAACGGGTAATGCCGCTAATGCCCACTGGCCGAGACATTAATCCGTAGGCGTGCCCCCCCCTCGTCATTGGCGGGCTTGATTCGGCAACCCGCCCTGGCCCCTTTGGCCATGGAACCCGGGATGCCGGGTCAAGCTCGGCAACGACTATGATGTCGCTGTATCGGCCATTGTTTCGGGCGGCAAACGGACCCGCGGCCGGCGCTACACCAGCCGAGCCTGGCGCACCGCGGCGGCGACGAAACCCGCGAACAGCGGATGCGGGGCGAAGGGCTTCGACTTCAGTTCCGGGTGGTATTGCACGCCAACGAACCAGGGATGGTTCGGGAATTCGATGATCTCCGGCAGCACGCCGTCGGGGGACATGCCGGAAAACCGCATGCCGGCTTGCTCCAGCCGCTCCCGGTAGTTGACGTTCACCTCGTAGCGGTGGCGGTGGCGTTCCTCGACGGTGGGCGAGCCGTCGTAAAGCTGACGGACCAGGCTGCCCTCGCTCAGGACGGCGGTGTAGGCACCCAGGCGCATGGTGCCGCCGAGTTCGCCGCCTTGCTGGCGCCGCTCCACCTGGTTGCCGCGCGCCCATTCGGTCAGCAGGCCGACGACCTCGATATCGCAGGGGCCGAACTCGGTGGAGGATGCACCGGTCAGGCCGGCCAGGTTTCGCGCCGCCTCGATCACCGCCATCTGCATGCCGAAGCAGATGCCGAAGAACGGCACGTTGTGTTCACGGGCAAAGCGGGCGGCTTCGATCTTGCCCTGGGTGCCGCGTTCGCCGAAGCCGCCGGGCACCAGGATGCCGTGGACGTCCTCCAGCCGCTGGACCGCGTCCGGTTGCTCGAAGATCGTGCTGTCCACCCAATCGAGCTTCACCCGCACCCGGTTGGCGATGCCGCCATGGGTCAGCGCCTCGGCCAGGGATTTATAGCTGTCCAGCAGGTTGGTGTATTTGCCGACGACGGCGATGCGGACCTCGCCCTCGGCGCCGTTGATGGCATCGACGATGCGTTCCCAGCGCGACAGGTCGGGTTCACCGTCGAACGGCAGGCGGAAATGGCGCAGCACTTCCCGGTCCATGCCTTCGCGATGGTAGCTGATGGGCACTTCGTAGATCGTGCTGGCATCCAGCGCGGGCACCACGGCTTCGGCGCGGACATTGCAGAACAGGGCGATCTTGCGCCGCTCGTTGTCAGGGATCGGGCGATCGCAGCGGCACAGCAGCATCTGCGGCT
This sequence comes from Asaia bogorensis, assembly GCA_945871455.1. GTDB lineage: Bacteria > Pseudomonadota > Alphaproteobacteria > Acetobacterales > Acetobacteraceae > Rhodopila. The sequence goes on along the minus strand of CAMBXJ010000391.1, from coordinate 2,717 downwards.
GGATGCCGACATTCAGCAGTTCCTTGACGGAATGCTGAGTCGGCTTGGTTTTCAATTCCCCGGCCGACTGGATATAGGGCACCAGGGTCAGGTGCACGAACATCGACTGTTCGGGGCCGAGTTCGTTTCCGAGCTGGCGGATGGCTTCCAGGAACGGCAGGCTTTCGATATCACCGACGGTGCCGCCGATTTCCACCAGCACGAAATCGAACGCCGCGGTCTCCCTCAGGACGATTTCCTTGATGGCATCGGTGATGTGCGGGATCACCTGAACTGTGGCCCCCAGATAATCGCCGCGTCGTTCCTTGGCGATCACGTCCTGGTAGATGCGCCCGGTGGTGGCGTTGTCCAGCCTGGTGGCATGGACGCCGGTAAACCGCTCATAATGGCCGAGGTCCAGGTCCGTTTCGGCGCCATCGTCGGTGACGAAGACTTCGCCGTGCTGATAGGGGCTCATGGTACCCGGATCGACGTTCAGATACGGGTCGAGTTTGCGCAGCTTCACCCTGTAGCCGCGCGCCTGGAGCAGGGCGCCGAGCGCCGCGGATGCGATGCCCTTGCCCAGGGAGGAGACCACGCCGCCGGTGATAAACACATATCGCGTCATGGGCGCCCATTATACGAGGTCGAACCGGGGGATGGAAAGCCCAGGCGGATTTCCAGGACATTGCCAAGGAAGCATCCCAGGGGAGTATCCCAGGGGAGCGTCCCAGCGGAGCGCTCTCGGGGAAGGCCCAAAGGCGCTCCGTTGGGTATCGCGTCACGATGGGCGTCGCTAGGTGCCCTGGGGGCCAGGAATGAGACTCAGTTGGTCGGCGCGGACGGAACCAGCGGCAAGGGCGGCAACGCGGGCAGCCCCGGCGTACTGCCGGCCGGTCCGTCGAGCAATGATCTGCTGTTGGTGCTGCTGCGGCTCATCAGTGCCAGGGTCAGCGACAGCACCATGAAGATCACGGCCAGGACCGCCGTGGCCCGGGTCAGGAGATTGGCGGTGCCTCGGCCGGACATGAAGGACCCCATGCCCTGCGATGTCCCGATGCCCAGCCCGCCGCCTTCGCTGCGCTGGATCAGCACGACGCCAATCAGGGCGATGGTGACGAACAGGTGGATGATCAGCAGGACAGTGGTCAACGGTGGGTCCTTAAAGGGGTCCGAAGGCACGAGCGGCCGGAGGCGCCTCGGTCATAACGGCATCGTGGGAACGGCATGGTGGGAACGGCATGGTGGGAACGGCATCGAGGCATAGACTTCGTGGCAAAGGCAAACATGGTCCCGGGCAACGTCCCCGAGGTCAAGCTGGTCGGATCCCACGCTGGACGGCGAGCGATCCGACCCGATGCGGCGTCCCTTAGCCGGACTTGGCGGCGCGGGCAATCGCCAGGAAGTCATCCGCCTTCAAACTCGCGCCACCGACCAGGGCGCCGCCAACATTTGGCACCGCCAGCAGCGAGACCGCGTTGGCCGGGCGGACCGATCCGCCATACAGGATCAGGATGCCGTTTCCGGCGGCGCCGAGTTGGCGGACAAGCTGCTGGCGGATGAAACCATGCATGGCGGCGACATCGTCGTCCGTCGCGGTCTTGCCGGTGCCGATCGCCCAGACCGGCTCATAGGCGACGACGCCGGCGAAGCCTTCGGGCAGGCTGCCGACGAGCTGGCCGCCAACGACCTCGGTTTCCCGTCCGCTGGTGCGCTGGTCCTCGGTTTCGCCGACGCAGACGATCGGGGTCAGTCCGGCGGCAACGGCGGCCAGCGTCTTGGCGCGGACCAGGGCATCGGTCTCGGCATGGTTCTGGCGGCGTTCGGAATGGCCCAGAATGACCCAGGTGGCGCCGATATCGCGCAGCATCGGGGCGGACACGTCGCCGGTATGGGCGCCCTGCTTTTCCGGGTGGCAATCCTGGCCGCCGACCGCGACCGGCGAGCCGGCGACGGCCCCGGCCACGGCGGCGACATGGACGGATGGCGGGCAGACCAGCAGATCGCAACCCAATGGCTGGCCACTCCCTTGGCCACTCCCTTGGAAACCGGCCGCGACCCCCTTGGCCAGCGCCACGGCCTCGGCGGCCAGGCCATGCATTTTCCAGTTTCCGGCGATCAGTTGTCGCATGGCGTTCTCCCATGGGTCTATGTGGCGATCATTTACCGATCATTGACCCCAGCACGGCCTTGGATGCAAGTGCCGGGCGGCGATCCGGCTTATCCGCATCACCGGAACTTGCGACCCGTGGGTGCTTGCGTCCGACGCCCGCGCGGCTACCTTCGCGCTACCGTCCATTTCGATGAGGGTCCCATGCGCTTCAGAGTTGCCTCCGCCTATGCCTGCCTGGCTCTGCTGGCGGGACCCGTCGCGGCACAGCAGACCCTAACGATCGGGGTTGGCGGCGCGTTCACCTCGATGGACCCGCATTATCACAACCTGGGTCCGAACAACCTGCTGACGACCTATGTGTTCGATCCCCTGGTGCGATTCGACCCGAAATACAACCCGGAACCCAGCCTGGCGGTGTCCTGGCGCGCGATCGGCGAGACCACGTGGGAATTCAAGCTGAGGGAAGGCGTGACCTTTCATGACGGCACGCCATTCACCGCCGACGACGTCGTGTTCACATATGGGCGCGTGCCGCGGGTGCTGAACAGCCCATCCAGCTTCAACCATTCGGTCAAGCACATCGCGCGGATGGAGGTGGTGGACGCTCATACACTACGCCTGCACA
>CAMBXJ010000390.1 GCA_945871455.1 Asaia bogorensis | reverse complement strand
ATGGTCCGGCCGGACGTCCAAGGGATACAGGCCGCCAGGACCTAAAACCATGCATCATGGCCTTCTCCGGCTCGAGCCAATGCTGGAGGGATGGAGGCTGGCAAATCGTTCCACGGTTGTACGACTCCCGTAGCCCTTGCGGGAGGGGGTCGGGGGGAGGGATTTCACGCAATATCCGTGCGGCGTCACCCCTCCCCCCAACCCCCTCCCGCAAGGGGAGGGGGAGAATTTTCTCTGATCCGCGCCAGATGCGAAGATAGCGTCGGGTGATGCCTCTGGCCGCCTGCCTCGCCCGTTGGTTCAGGTCATGTAGTGGTCCCGATACTGTGTGCGGAGCGACATCTTCTGTAGCTTCCCGGTCGCCGTATGCGGCAGTTCCGCCACCACCAGGACCTGGTCCGGCAGCCACCATTTGGCGACCTTGCCCTCATAGACACCCAGCACCGAGGCTGGGTCGACCGTGTGGCCGGGGCGTGCGACCACCAGCAGCAGCGGGCGCTCGTCCCATTTCGGGTGGCGTGCGGCGATGACCGCGGCCTCGGCCACGTCGGGGTGGGAGACGGCGATGTTTTCCAGGGTGATGGAGCTGATCCACTCGCCGCCGGACTTGATCACGTCCTTGGAGCGGTCGGTGATCTCCATGAACCCGTCCGGGTCGATGGTGGCGACGTCGCCGGTGGCGAACCAGCCGTCCGGTTCCAGGGCGCTGCCGGGTTCGTCGCCGTAATAGGCGCTGGTTACCCAGGGGCCGCGCACCATCAGGTCGCCGAACGCCACGCCGTCCCAGGGCAGTTCCTTGCCATCCCCGTCTACGATCTTCATGTCGAGCCCGGGCAGGATGCGGCCCTGCTTCAGCGTGTGGCGCACGAATTCGTCACCCGTCAGCCCCGCCTGGTCCGGTTTCGGCGCGTTGTAGGTGCCGACCGGGCTCAGTTCGGTCATGCCCCAACCGTGTTCCACGATGACACCGTACTCGTCGCGGAACGCCTCGATCAGCAGCGGCGGCGCGGCCGATCCGCCGGTCATGATGCGCTTCGTGGCGGTCAGTTTTTCACCGCTGGAGCGCAGATGCTGCAACAGGCCCAGCCAGACGGTGGGGACGCCGCAGGTCATGGAAACACGCTCGGTGTTGAGGATGTTGGCCATGCTGGGGCCATCCAGATGCCGGCCGGGCAGCACCAGGGCCGCGCCGGTCAACGCCGTGGCATAGGGGATGCCCCAGGCGTTGACGTGGAACATCGGCACCACCGGCAGGATGCGGCTGGTGGCGTGCATGCACATGATGTCGGGCATGGCGATGGTCATGGCATGCAAGGTGGTCGAGCGGTGGCTGTACAGCACGCCTTTCGGCCGCCCGGTGGTGCCGGACGTGTAGCAGAGCGCGCTGGCGGTGTTTTCGTCGAAGCTGGTCCAGGTATGGTCGTCGTCCGAGCCATCCATCAGCGTGTCGTAGCAATGCAAGGTCATGCCGGGCGCGAGCGTGACCTCGGGCATGTTGGCCGCGTCGGTGAGCATCACCACGTCGCGGATGTTGTCCTTGATGTGCGGGGCGATGGCGGTGACCAGCGGCGCGAAGCTGCTGTCGACGAACAGCACCTTGTCCTGGGCGTGGTTGACGATATAGGCGATGTCGTCCGGATGCAGTCTGGGATTGATCGTATGGCAGATCGCCTGCATGCCCGGTGTCGCGTAATAGACCTCCAGATGGCGGTAGCCGTTCCAGGCGAGCGTGCCGACCCGGTCCCGCGCGCCGACGCCCAGCTTTTGCAGCACGCGGACCAGGCGGCGGGAGCGGCGTTCGACATCCGCCCACGTGTAGCGGTGGGTCTCGCCTTCATGGGTGCGGGAGACGACCTCGGCCTTCGCATGGTGCCGCGCGGCGTGGGTCAGGATGGATGAGATCATCAGCGGGTGGGGCTGCATGAGGTCGAGCATGGTGGTTCCCTCCGGGGTGGCGTCGTTGCGCTGGGTTCGGGTAGTGATCATACGCAAGTCCGAGCAAATTGGATGGGGGAGAACACCATGAATCCGGTCATGATCATCACCGGCGGCAGCCAGGGCATCGGCGCCGCCGCCGCCAGGATGGCGGGCGCGCGTGGGTACGACGTCGCCATCACCTATCAAAGCAACCGGGAACTCGCCGAACAGGTCGTCGCCGACATCAAGGGCCTGGGTCAGCGCGCCATCGCCGTGCAGGCCGAAATGGCCAGCGAGGCCGCGATCATGGCGCTGTTCGAAACCGTGGACCGCGAACTCGGCCCGGTCACCGCGCTGGTCAACAACGCCGGTGGCCCCGGCCCGACCTGCAAGATCGACAGTGTCACCAGCGCGATCCTGGACGAGGTCATGGCGGTCAATGTCCGCGCCCCGTTCCTGACCATCCGCGAAGCGATCAAGCGCATGGCGACCGACCTAGGCGGCAAGGGGGGATCGATCGTCAACGTGTCGTCCCGCGCGTCGGAAATCGGCGGAGCGGGGGAATGGGTGCATTACGCGGCATCCAAAGGCGCCGTCGACAGCCTGACCATCGGGGCCGCGCGGGAACTGGCGGCGCGCGGCATCCGGGTCAACGCGGTCAATCCCGGCCTGATCGAAACCGACCTGCACGCCCGCGCCGGATTGCCGGACCGTCTGACTCGCCTGGTCGGTGGCGTGCCCATGGGCCGCACCGGCAGCGCCGAGGAAGTGGCGGAAGCGATCTTGTGGCTCGCCTCCGACTCTGCTTCTTACATCACGGGCATCCTGGTGCCGATTTCCGGAGGACGTTGAATGGAACCGAAATCAGCTCTCATCGTCGGCGTCGGCCCGGGCCTGAGCGCGTCCCTTGCTCGCCTGTTCGCCCGGAAGGGGTTGCAGGTCGCGTTGGCGTCGCGCAACCCGGACCGGCTGGCGAAACTGGCCGAGGAAACCGCCGCCGCGACCTTCGCCTGCGAGGCGACGGAACCCGAGGAGGTTGCCGGCCTGTTCGACGTGGTCGTGGCGACGCAGGGGGAGCCGGATATCGTCGTTTACAATGCCAGCGCCCGGGCGCGCGGGCCGGTGACGGACCTGGATCCGGCGGATGTGGCACGCGCTATCGCGGTCAGCGGCTACGGCGGATTCCTCGTGGCACAGCAGGCGGCGCGGTTGATGGTGCCGCGCGGGCAGGGGGCGATCTTGCTGACCGGCGCGTCCGCCAGCGTGAAAGGCTATGCGAACTCCTCGTCCTTCGCGATGGGCAAGTTCGCGTTGCGCGGGCTGGCGCAAAGCCTCTCGCGGGAACTGGCGCCGAAGGGCGTGCATGTCGCGCATTTCGTCATCGATGGCGGCATCCGTAGCGCGGGGCGGTCCGATCCGAACGACAATCCCGACAGCACGCTGGACCCGGACGCGATCGCGGAAACCTACTGGCACGTCGCGACTCAGCTACGCAGCGCCTGGACGTGGGAGGTGGAACTGCGTCCCTGGGTGGAGAATTTCTGACCCAGGGCGATGGCCGCGACGCCCCGTATTTTCCTGCCCGGCGCGGGCGGTTCGGCCGCCTTCTGGCAGCCGGTCGCCGATCGGCTGCCGGCGGATTGGCCGAAAATCCTGCTATCCTGGCCCGGTCTGGGTAACGAGCCGCAAGATCAGGCCGTGAACAATATCGACGATCTGGTTGGTCTGGTCAGCGCGCACATCGACACCGCGGACGGGCCGGTCGATCTGATCGGTCAGTCCATGGGTGGATTGATCACAATCCGCACCGCGCTGCGCCACCCGGGCCTGATCCGGCGGATCGTGTTGACCGGAACCTCGGGCGGTGTGGACGTGGCGGCGCTGGGTGGCGCTGACTGGCGGGCTGATTATGGCCGGGACTTTCCGAACGCCGCCGGCTGGATCACGCGGATCCGGGCCGACCATACCGCGGCCATGCACCTGATTTCCGTGCCGGTCCTGTTGATATGGGGGGACGCCGACCCGATCAGCCCGTTGGCCGTCGGACATCACCTGGCCGGACTGCTGCCGCATGCGACGCTGGCGGTGATTGCCGGCGGCGATCATGCATTTCCGCACCTGATGCCGGATAAGGTGGCGCCGCTGATTGCACGACACCTGGCTTGATGGGGGCGTGATCGGGGTCGCACCCGGCCTGCCTCGCGCGGCGTCGGAACCCGCCCGATCAGCCTGCCATGATACGGCCGGCCACGGTCGGTGACGCCCGAACGATCGTGCTCCCACGGTTGCGCTTTGCGTTTGCGCGACGCGTCGTCAAGGCGTTACCACCTTTGTGCGCCCGAATCGGGCCGG
>CAMBXJ010000389.1 GCA_945871455.1 Asaia bogorensis | reverse complement strand
ACCAAACTGGTCGACCCAATCGTCGACCTGATCCTCGTAGGCGACTCCCTGGCCATGACGATCTACGGCATGCCCAGCACCGTCGGCGTCACGTTGGACATGATGATCGCGCACGGCAAAGCGGTGGCACGGTCCGCCTCGCATGCCTGCGTCGTGGTGGATCTGCCATTCGGTTCCTATGAACAATCCCCCGCCCAGGCCTTCCACTCCGCCGCCCGAGTCCTGTCGGAAACCGGATGTTCGGCTGTCAAGCTGGAAGGCGGGGCGGAAATGGCGGAAACGATCCGTTTCCTCGCCCATCGAGGCGTTCCCGTCATGGCGCATATCGGCCTGACCCCGCAGTCGATCAACGCGCTCGGCGGCTATGGCGTGCGCGGCCGAGCGGAGTCGGAGTCCGTGGCGATTATGGCGGATGCGGTGGCGGTTGCGGGGGCCGGCGCGTTCAGTGTGGTGATCGAGAAAACCGCCGAACCCTTGTCTCGGGACATCACCGCCGCGATCGACATCCCGACCATCGGCATCGGCGCCTCCGCCGCTTGCGACGGCCAGATCCTCGTCGTCGACGACGTGCTCGGCCTGTTCACCGAATTCCGGCCGAAATTCGTCAGGCGCTATGCCGAACTGGCCAGCCAGATCGGCCCGGCCGTCGCCGAGTATGCCGCCGATGTGCGCGCCGGTCGCTTCCCGGGGCCAGAGCACGTCTACGGCGGCTGATCCCCCGCGAAGTCCGGACCCGATGCCGACCAATGGTGTCCGCCCGGCCCCGCCCCGCCCCGCCGCTCCCGGAAGGCGTTCCGGAAGGGCGACGATGCCCAATGTGCTGCCGGGGCACGGGACATGGGAAAGCCCGAGCGGGCCCGGGGACATCGCCGCGTACCCCCGGGTCGATCAACGGCAGCGCCTCTGCTATGTCACTTGGCCAGTACCAAGACCCACCCTAGGATGCCGCTATGACAGTCACCGCTCAATCGGTCCCCATCCTGAAGGACAACTATGCCTGGCTGCTGAAAGACAGTCAGACAGGCGCCACCGCGATCGTCGATCCGGCCGATGCCGCGCCGATCATTGCCGCCATCGAAAATTCCGGCGGACGGTTGGACATGATCCTGCTGACGCATCACCACCACGACCATATCGGCGGCGTGGAGGAAGTGCGGGCCAGGTTCAATTGCCCCGTCGTTGGCGCCGCCGCCGATGCACATCGGTTGCCGAAGCTGGATCAGGCCGTAAAGGAAGGCGACATCGTGAAGCTGGGCAATGCCTCGGCCATCGTGATCGAAACCCCCGGCCACACGATCGGGCAGATCAACTTCTATTTCCCGGACGGCCCCATTCTGCTGTCCGGCGATACGCTGTTCAGCCTGGGCTGCGGCCGGCTGATCGAGGGCAACGCCGAACAGATGTTCGCCAGCCTGCGCAAGCTCGCGGCGCTGCCGGGGCAGACTTTGGTTTGCTGCGGTCACGAATATACCGAGAGCAACGCGAAATTCGCCCTGACGATCGATCCCGACAACGCGGCGCTGAAAGCGATGGTTGCGGAGGTCGGCAAGCTGCGTGCGGCCGGCAAGCCATCCGTCCCGTCGTTGATGTCCAACGAGATGGTTGCCAACCCGTTCCTGACCGCGCCGGACGTGGCGAGCTTCGCCGATGCCCGCGCCAAGAAAGACAAGTTCTGAGCAGAGAGGAAACCGATCGTGAAGCTGTTCTATTCCGGCACCAGCCCCTACGTCCGCAAGGTCATGGCCTGCGCCATCATGCGTGGCATCGATGGACGGATCGAAAAATCGTCCAGCAACCCGCACGCATCTCCGGCCGATCTGCTGGCACAGAACCCGCTGTCCAAGGTCCCCGCATTGGTGACCGATGACGGTATGTCGCTGTTCGGCAGCCAGTTGATCTGCGAATATCTGGACACGGTGGGGGAGGCGTTGCCGCTGTTCCCGGCACGTGGCGCGTCGCGCTGGCGGGCCTTGAAGCTGCAGTCGATTGGCGACGGCATCCTGGATGCGGCGGTGCCGTGCCGCGGGGAGCAGGCCAAGCCGAAGGAAGCGGCGCGGGACGCCCAGATCGCTCGGTTCAAGGCCGCGATGGCGCGGGCCGTGGATGTGCTGGAAACTGATCCGCCGCACAAGCATATCGATATCGGCTCGATCACGGTTGCCTGTGCGCTGGGCTACCTGGATTTCCGTTTCGGGTCGGACCCGTGGCGGCCGAACCATCCGAACCTGGCGGCCTGGTATGAAGCGTTCGCGGAAAATCCGTGCATCGCGCAGACCGCCCCGAAAGAGTGATCGACCTGCTTGATCCGGACACCGATGCGGCATCGGTGATCCGGGCGCTGGGGCTGGCGCCGCATCCGGAAGGGGGGCATTTCCGCGAAACCTGGCGGGATGTCGCGGCTGATGGCGGGCGAGGGGCGGGGACAGCGATCCTGTTCCTGCTCGCCGCCGGGGAACGCAGTCACTGGCACCGGGTGGATGCGGCGGAATTGTGGGTCTGGCAGGCGGGGGCGCCGCTTTGCCTGTCGGTGTCGCCGATTGGCGATCAGACCCTGGGGCCGCGGATCGGGGACGGGCATGTCCTGCAAGGTCTGGTCCCGAAAGGTCACTGGCAGGCGGCGCGCAGTCTCGGGGCCTGGAGTCTCTGTACTTGCGTGGTCACGCCGGCATTCCAGTTTTCGGGATTTGAACTGGCGCCGCCGGGATGGTCGCCGGATTGATCGGCAGCGACGTTTGACCCAGGACCCAGCCCTCCCACCGATGCAGCCAAGGATCTTCGGGCGCGGTATCGGGGCGGTTGCCGACCAGCACGTTGATCACGCAGAGAACGCCGAGCGTGCAGTCGAACTGGTCCTCGCCGGTGGGGGTAGGGCCGAAGCCGTCCCGGATGGCGGCGCGCATGGTTTCGGCGGGCGTGACGTCCAGCCTGTCCATGGCCTGGAGCATGGCGTCCGCGACGGCGGCGCGGTCGGATTGGCGGCGTTTGCTGCCTTTCAGCCTGATCCCCAGGTGACGCAGCGCCTCGGCCGGATAGGTTTCCGCGATCGCGGTTGCGCCCGGGGTCAGCAGCGATCGGAACGGGCCGGCGAACGGCCACAGGCGGATTGTCTCGTCGGCTTCCAGGGCCGGGATCAGCATGTCGCGCCAGGCGGCGATGGCGGCCTTGCCGGACTGGTTGGCGCCCAGGGTCCAGAACACCGGGGCGCCGGCCGGGCGTTCCGCGGTGGCCCGGTCGCAGGCGCGGGAGAGCGCGGCGCCGCCTCCATCCAGGCCCAGGGCATGAGCGTGGGACGCGCGGGTCATGCCTGCAATGCCGCGCGCCGGATAGAAGGGGCGTTCGGCGGCGATGTCATCCAGGGTGGGGCAGACGCGGTAGAAATCCGGCCAGTCCTTGGTGCGGCACAGGAAATCCTGGAAATCGCGTTCCGGCCGGGTGGCGGCATAGGCGCGCGGAATGCCGATCGGCACGTCAAGGCCGAGCGCGATTGTATGGTTGGGGGATTGCTTGCGGAGGCGGGGCAGGAAGACGGGCACGTCACCGACCGGGCTGGGTGGGTCGATGTGCCATCCCGAGGTGGTGGGGGTGGCAATTGCGACCCAGCGTTTGCGCGGGTCGATGCTCCAGTCGGCATGAGCGGCCACCGGCCTGCCATGGTCGGATTGGCCGTCAGGCATCGGGGTTTGCGCCGGCGAGCGCGGGCTGCCGTTGACCGGCCGCCAGCAAGGTTCGTGTGGCGTTCGTCGCGACGGGGCGACGCGCATCCTGCCCTGCTCGCCGGGGTCTCCGCGCGGGCGGGGTCAAGACCCTCCGAGCGGGCGCTGGGCGCGTTCGAGCAGGCGGGCGAAGAAGCCGGGCGGCTTGACGGGCTTGGGCGGTTCGGCGGCCTTCTGCTTGGCCTTTTCCTCCGCGACCCGGTCGCGTTCCTTGGCGGCGAGCCATTTTTACAGGCTCATGCCGGCCTTGGCGGCGCGTTTGGCTTCGTAGGCGCGTTGGCCTTCGGTCATCGTCTTGGTGGTCTTCATGGTGGTCCCCCGTTCATGGGGTGGTTTGCGCAGTCTGGGGGCGCGGGATCAAGGCAGTTTGCGGGGGTTAGGGCGGGGCTTCCGCCCCGGAGCCCCGACCAGGGGCTTTGCCCCCCATGGCCCCTTGCGACCCCACCAAGGGCGACGGCCCTTGGAACCCGGACCATTGTCGTTTGAATTCCTGGGGCCTACTCGGACGATGACACGTCCGGGTAGGCCCCAGGAATTCAAACAACAAAAGAATCGC
>CAMBXJ010000388.1 GCA_945871455.1 Asaia bogorensis | reverse complement strand
GGTGGGCGATCCAACAGCAGTCTGGTGCGGTCCAACATCTTTGCCTATTTCGCGATCACGACGGGGTTCACCCTGGCCCTGTATGCCTGGCACGGGATTTTTACCGTTGCGATCGTGGTGTTCGGCTTCGTGCTGCTGCCGTTCTACGCGGGGGCGCTGTTCATGGGGGATCGCCTGTTCCGAGGCGCCAGCGATGTCGCGTTCCGCCGCATCGCCTTCGGGTTGTGCGCGGTGTCTGGTCTGCTGGGGCTGCCGATCTGGCAGCGTTGATCGACCCCAACCGGCACAACCGGCGGTAGACCCGTCGCCAGTCCAACCAGCGCGTTCCCCGCACCCCGGCCATGGCATCGCCGGCAAACCATTGTAATGTGCCCCAACGCACTCCCGGATGCCCCGCCCATGCCCTCGATCACCTGCATCGCCCTTGGCTACCTGCTCGGATCCATTCCGTTCGGCCTGCTGCTGACCCGGGCGGCGGGGTTGGGGGATATCCGCAAGGTGGGCTCCGGCAATATCGGCGCCACCAACGTGCTGCGCACCGGCAACAAGAAGCTGGCGGCGGCGACCTTGCTGCTGGATGGGCTGAAAGGCGCCGCCGCCGTGCTGATCGCCCGCGCGTTTCTCGCCGGCGACCTGGGGCCGGATGCCGGGCTGTGGGCCGGTTTCGGCGCCGTCATCGGCCACATGTTCCCGGTCTGGCTGGGCTTCAAGGGTGGCAAGGGCGTTGCCACCGGCTACGGCGTGCTGATCGCCGCCGCCTGGCCCGTCGGCCTGCTGGCCGGGGCAATCTGGCTCCTGGTCGCGAAATTCGCCCGCATCTCCTCCCTGGCCGCCTTGGTCTCCTTCGCCGCCACCCCCGTGCTGGCATTTATTTTCGCCAATATCGGCCTTGTTTACCTCGCGTTCATCACGGCCGTGCTGATCTTCATCCGTCATCACGAGAATATCCGCCGCCTTCTGGCCGGCACCGAGCCGCGCATCGGCCAGGGCAAGGCACCCTCGCCAACCTGACCGCGCCCGGTCCGCGCCACCATCCCGGCGGAGGCAACGGAGTCCGCCGCGATGCGAGGTGCCGACGACACGATCGACCGCCTGCGGCTGGTGCGTACCGATCGCGTCGGCCCCGTGACCTATCGCCAGTTGCTCGCCCGGTTCGGCAGCGCGGCCGCCGCGCTGGACGCGCTGCCCCGCCTGGCGCGCGCCGGCGGCAAGGCGGGATCCCTGGTCAGCCCATCCCGCGCTGACGTGGAACGCGAGATCGAGCAGACCGCGCAAATCGGCGGGCACCTGATCTTCCTGGACGATCCTGGCTATCCCCCCTTGCTCGCCATGCTCGACGACGCGCCCCCCTGCCTCGCGGTGCTGGGCGATGCTCGGCTTCTGAGCCAACGTGCCGTCGCCCTCGTGGGTGGGCGGAACGCGTCAACCAACGGCCAGCGCATGGCGGATACCCTGGCCGCCGATCTGGCGCGCGATGTCGTGGTCGTGTCCGGCCTGGCCCGAGGCGTCGATACCGCGGCGCATCAGGGGGCATTGCGCACCGGCGCTACCGTCGCGGTGATCGCCGGTGGCCTGGATATCGTCTACCCGCCGGAAAACGAGGCGTTGCATGCGCAAATCGCCATCCGAGGCGCCATTGTCACCGAATCGCCCCTCGGCGCCAGCCCGCAGGCACGCCATTTCCCTCGCCGCAACCGCATTATCGCCGGCCTGTCGCTCGCCGTGGTGGTGGTCGAAGCGGCACTGCACTCCGGCAGTCTGATCACCGCGCGCATCGCCCAGGATATCGGGCGGGAGGTTTTCGCCGTCCCCGGATCGCCGCTGGACCCCAGGGCGCGCGGCGGCAACGAGCTGATCAAGCAGGGCGCCATGCTGGTCGAAACCGTGGCCGACGTGCTGGACAACCTGCCGATGGACGACGCGCCGCCACTGTTTCGCACCAGCGTGGCAGAGCCGCCGACGCCCTGGGTTCACCCCGCCGATCTGACCGGACCGCCCGATTCAGTACGCGCCGAGGTCCTCCTCTTGCTGTCATCTTCACCGACGAAGGTTGACGATCTGGTGCGGCGCTGCCAGTTCTCCTCGTCGGCCGTGATGGCAGTGCTACTTGAACTGGAATTGGCCGGGCGCGTGGAAACGCTTCCGGGCAGTCGGGTCGCGCTTTTGTCGGAAGCGGCGTCATAGACCACCGCACGGGTTCACATGTCAGACGTTGTCGTCGTCGAATCTCCGGCCAAGGCCAAGACGATCAACCGCTATCTCGGTGGCGGTTATACCGTGCTCGCCAGCTTCGGTCACGTCCGCGACCTGCCGCCCAAGGATGGCAGCGTGCGCCCCGACCAGGATTTCGCGATGGACTGGGAGTCCGACGCGCGGGGTGAAAAGCAGGTCGGCGCCATCGCCAAGGCGTTGAAAGGCGCCAAGACGCTCTATCTCGCCACCGACCCGGATAGGGAAGGGGAGGCGATTTCCTGGCACGTCCGGGCGATGCTGGCCGACAAGAACGCGCTGAAAGGCGTGCAGGTCCACCGCATCACCTTCAACGAGATCACCCGCAACGCCATCCGCTATGCCATCGCGCATCCAAGGGAACTCGATCAGCCGCTGATCGAGGCCTACATGGCCCGTCGCGCGTTGGACTATCTGGTGGGCTTCACCCTGTCGCCGGTGTTGTGGCGCAAGCTGCCCGGCAGCCGCAGCGCCGGGCGCGTGCAATCCGTCGCGCTGCGTCTGATCTGTGAGCGGGAAGCCGAGATCGAGGTCTTCCGTCCCCGCGAATACTGGACCATCGAGGCCGATTTTATCACCCCTCGCGGTGCTACCTTCACGGCGCGCCTGACCCATCTGGACGGCAAGCGGCTCGATCAATTCGACCTGAACAATGAAGCGCTGGCGCTGCGGGCGAAGGCCGCGGTGGAGGCCGGGCAGTTCACCGTCGGGTCCGTGGAGCGCAAGCGGGTCAAGCGCAATCCGCCGCCGCCGTTCACCACGTCGACGTTGCAGCAGGAAGCGTCGCGCAAGCTGGGCTTCGGCGCGCAGCAGACCATGCGCCTGGCGCAGCAGCTTTATGAGGGCATCGATATCGGTGGCGAGACCACCGGCCTGATCAGCTACATGCGGACGGACGGCGTGCAGATGGCGCGGGAAGCCGTGATGAGCATCCGCGAGCACATCGACGGCTCCTACGGGCCGGATTACGTGCCCGGCGCGCCCAGGGAGTATCAAAGCCGAGCGAAGAATGCGCAGGAGGCGCATGAGGCGATCAGGCCGACGGAGGTGGGGCGTACGCCGGACAGCGTCGCGCGCGATTTGAACAATGACCAACGGCGGTTGTACGAACTGATCTGGAAGCGCGCCGTCGCCTCGCAGATGCAGTCCGCCGAACTGGATCAGGTCAGCGTTGAGGTCACCGACGGGAAAGGTGTCAAACTGCGGGCCACCGGGTCCATCGTGGCATTCGACGGGTTCCTGAAACTGTATCGGGAAGACACCGATGACGCGGCGGACGGCGCCTCGGCGGAGGACGACAACCGCATGCTGCCGCCGATGGCGGAGCGCGATCCGTTGCAGCGGAACAAGGTGGATGCCTCGCAGCATTTCACCCAGCCGCCGCCGCGTTACTCGGAAGCCAGCCTGGTCAAGAAGATGGAGGAGCTGGGGATCGGCCGGCCGTCCACTTATGCCTCGATCCTGACGGTATTGCAGGACCGGAAATATGTGCGGCTGGATAAGCGGCGCTTCATTCCGGAGGACCGCGGGCGGCTGGTGACGGCGTTCCTGGTCAGTTTCTTCGACAATTATGTGGATACCGGCTTCACCGCCTCCCTGGAAGAAAAGCTGGACGAGATTTCGGCCGGTCAGCTCGACTGGCGGTTGGTGATGCATAATTTCTGGGATGAGTTCTCCAAGGCGGTCGATCAGACCAAGGACCTGAAGATCAGCGACGTGATCACGGCGCTGGACCAGGATCTGGGGACGCATTTCTTCCCTACGCGGGAGGATGGGAGCGATCCTCGGGTCTGCGCGGCGTGCGGCACCGGGCGGCTGGGGCTGAAGCTGGGGCGGTATGGCAGCTTCATTGGTTGCTCGAACTATCCGGCGTGTCAGTTCACGCGGCGACTGGCGATCGACTCCAATGACGAGCAGGCGGATACGCTGAAGGAGGGCATGCGCGCCCTGGGGCAGCATCCGGACACCGGGGAGGAAATCACGGTCCGGCGCGGCCCCTATGGTCTGTATGTGCAGCAGGGGGAGAACTCGGAGGACAAGAAGGCGCGCCCGAAAC
>CAMBXJ010000387.1 GCA_945871455.1 Asaia bogorensis | reverse complement strand
GCCCGACCACGAACGGATTGCGGTCCTGACCGAGGCTCGTTGACCTGGATCATCGCGCGCCGCGCCGGTTCATGGTGTCTGGCGAAAAATGCGAAAGAGGATGCACCATGCCGAAAGTCATTCTGCTGCCGGTGACCGGAACCCCGGCCGACGCCCCGGTCTTACAGGCCGCGCTGGCTGTCGGGCGCCTGTTCGACGGGCATCTGGTCGCGCTGCATGTCCGCCACGACGTCCAACGCGATATCGCCGCGATGGCGTCGGCCGACATGGGGCTGGCAACCGGTCTCCAGGACGTGATCGACCGGATGGAGCGCGATGCCGACAAGCTGGCCGAGGCGGCTTATGCCGGTTGGCGTACACTGTGTTCCAACAACGGGATTGCCGATACCGCCCGCCCGGGGCCAGCGGGCATGACGGCCGAATGGCGGACGGAAATCGGCGATCCGGGCGACTGGCTGGCCGAACACGGGCGGACCTGCGATCTGATCGTGGTTGGACGGACCAACGACGGCGGCATCGGTTCCGACGGGGTAATCGAGCAGGCGTTGATGCATACCGGTAAACCGGTGTTGCTGGTCGGCGCCACCGCCGACTCGCTGGCCGGCACGATTGCCATCGCGTGGAAGGATTCGCGCGAAGCCGCCGGCGCCGTTGCCGCCGCCTTGCCGTTCATTCGGGTCGGCAGCCGCGTGATCGTCTTCACCGTGTCGGAGGAGAACGACGACACCGACAAATCCGCCGACAGACTGGTCGGCGCCCTGCGTTGGCACAACCCGAACACCGAAGCCCGGACCATCCGGCCCAATGGCAAGTCCGCGGTCGACGCGCTGCTCGGCGGCGCCGTCGAGGCCGGCTGCGGGCTTCTGGTGATGGGCGGCTATGGCCACACGCGGTTGCGAGAGGCGGTGTTCGGCGGTTTCACCCGCTCGGTGCTGGAGCATGCGCCGCTGCCGGTGTTGATCGCGCATTAGAGCATGATCGTGCTGAGCGGAACCTAACAGCGCGTGAATCATGCGATCAACCAAAGCGCCAGAGCATGATCGTGCTGAGCGGAACGTAACAGCGCGTGAATCATGCGATCCAACAAAGAGCCAGAGCAGTTTGCCGTTTCCAGTCAGGGTGAAACCGCTGTAGCGGGCCAGCGATCTGGCGAGGGGTGTGTCGCATTCCGCCGCCGGATCGTCTAACATCCTTCCGGCTCGCCATGAGACAGTGCGGTTCGACCAAGCGCCTTGTGTGGTGAGACGGGAGGAAACGATATGTTGAAATGGGTAAGGCGCGCTGCGTGCGCCATGCTGTTGGTTGGATTGTTGCTGCCAGGCCGGGCGGCGATCGCCCAGGACACGATCAAGATCGCGTTCATTGGCCCGTTCTCGGGCGCGTTCGCACCGCAGGGCGACGCGTTCCTGAAGCAGTTGCAGTATGCCCTGGACGCGGTCAACGTGAAGGGTGGGGCGCTGGGCAAGAAGTTTGAGCTTGTCACGTTCGACGACAAGCTGCAGCCGGCTGAAGCGCTGATCGCGCTGAAATCCGCCGCCGACCAGAATATCCAACTGGTGATGCAATGCATCGGGTCGAACGTCGCCGCGGCGATGATCGACGGCGTGGCGAAGCACAACGCACGCAATCCGAACAACCGCGTCCTTTTCATGAACTGCGCGGCGCTGGCGACGGAACTGACCGAAGATAAATGCGATTTCTGGCATTTCCGCTTCGCGGGCAACGTCACCATGCGCGTCGAAACCCTGGTGCGCGCGCTGCCCAAGACGGTCACCTCCGTCTACCTGATGAACCAGGACTACCTGTACGGCCAGTCGGTGCAGGGCGACCTGAAGCGGCTGCTCGCCAAGAATCGTCCGGATGTGAAGATCGTCGGGGACGATCTGGTGCCGCTGGGCAAGGTGAAGGATTTCGCTCCCTACGTTGCCAAGATGAAGTCATCCGGCGCGCAGGCGGTCATCACCTCCAACTGGGGCGTCGACTTCAACCAGTTGCTGAAATCCGGCATGGAGACGGGCCTGGATGTCGGCTACTTCACCCTGTCCGCTCATCTGAACGGGGCGCCGACGGCCATGGGCGAAGGCGGTGCCAACCGTGTGCACGCGGTGGCCGATTCCCACATGAACATCCCGACCGAGCAGGGCATGAAGGAAGCCGAAGCCTGGATGCAGGGCTTCCGCGACAAGACGCCCGAGTTCGACTACATCTGGATCAACTTCCGCACGATGTTCGAACTGATGCAGGCGGCGGTCAACAAGGTCGGCTCCACCGATCCGTTGAAGGTCGCGCTGGCGCTGGAAAACATGACGATCACGGATGCATTCGGGCAGCCGAATGTCATGCGCAAGGAGGATCACCAGTTGCTGGTGCCGTTCTACCAGGGGATCTTCACCAAGCCCGTGAAGTTCGACTCGGAAAAGACCGGCTACGGTTGGAAGACCGAGATGACCGTGTCCGCGGCCGATCTGGCTCAGCCGACCACCTGTAAGATGAAACGGCCGTCCGGGGCGTGATGCCAGGGGGCCTTGATCCCTGATACCAATCGGCCGAAGCAATGAGTCCCTTTCATCGTCGTGGCCGGGCTTGACCCGGCCACGTACCCCCCCGCCGTTGAAGCGCGGGTTGCTGGGTGAAGCCGAGCAATAACGAAGGGTAGTGGTGCATCGGTCGTTGTTTTGGCCAGTTGGTATGATGCCTGATCCAGTCCAGTTCCGCGGGTCGTTGTTCCGGCCCGCGGAACCGTGTCTTACGAACGTTCCGACCATGAAGGGGGCCGCCATGACCCGTCACTTCGGTGTGCTGATTCCGTCGACGAACACGACGGTCGAAATCGAATACACGCGCATGTTGCCGCCCACGCTTCAGGCCCATGTCGGGCGCCTGGGGAAAGGCAGCGGCAACACCCCCTTCTCCCCCAGCCGAGACGAAGACGTCGCCTATCAATCCCACCTGCTCGGCACCGCCAAGGTGGAAGTCGTCGCTTTGGCCCAGACTTCGGCCAGCCTGTTCGACGACGATTACGACGCCAGGGCAAACCGGCTGATGTCCGAAGGCGCGGGCGTCCCGTCCATGACCTCGGCCGAGGCGATCGGGCGCGCGGTGCGTGCCCTGGGGGCGAGGCGGATCGCGCTGGTCACGCCCTATTCGCGGGACGTGATCGAGCGGGCGAAAGCCTACTACGAAACCCGCTACGGCCTGACGGTCGTCGCCATGGAAGGCTTTGGCGCCACCGATGCCTATGCGATCGGCGGTCTGAGCGCCGACAACGCCACCGACGCCTTCGCCCGCATCGATCGGCCAGAGATCGAGGTGCTGGTCGTTCCCGGCGGCAATTTCCCAACGATGCCGGCGATCCCCGGCTGGGAGGGGCGGTTCGGCAAGCCCGTGGTGACCACGAACCAGGCCGCTCTTTGGGGCATGTTGGAGGCGATGAAGATCACCGATCCTCTCCCCGGACTGGGGCGTCTGCTGGAACAGCGGCCGAACGCCGCATAGTCGAAGGCGGTCGGTCGGGAGGATGTCCGGGGCCGTTCCCACCCGACCTAGCGACCGGGAGGACGAACCCAGATCACGTCGCCAGCCAGTTTCCCCGTGAGCGGTCCGAGCGTGCCGGTCCGGTCATCCACCAGATGCGGTCGCAGACCAATGCCGCTCATCAGGCTGCCGATGTCCTCGATGCGGTGGCCGTAGCGGGCGGCGTGACGCTCCACCAGTTCGGTCTGCACGGCAATGCCGGGATTGTCCGTCAGGACACGCAGCGCGCCCCGCAGGACCGGCAATTCGAAGCCTTCCACATCCACCTTCAGATAATCGACGCGCGTCACCCCCTGTTCGGCCAATACATCGTCCAGCCGCCGCAGGGGAACGACGGCCGTGTTGGCCATCACCGTTTCACCGGCCGAGGCGACATGGGTTTCCCCCGGATTCGCGGCAAAAAATGTCATCGAGACTTCGCCGTTGGTCTCCCCCAACGCCAGATGCAGTGGCACAAGCTGGGTCAGGCCGTTGGTCCGGGCGTTTCGATGCAGATACGAGAACGTGATCGGATGCGCCTCGAACGCGATCACCCGTCCGGACGCCCCGACCAGCAGAGCGGCGGGCAGGGCATAGGTGCCTATATTGGCGCCGGCATCGATGAAGACCCCGCCCTCTCCAATGTGACGCTTTACAAAACGCCAGATCGCCGCGTCGCGCGCACCAGCGACGCAAAACGCGAACGAACTGAAATTGTTCGCCATCGTGGTGATCGACAGGCCGTCGGGGCTTTGGAAGGCAACGTCCCGACCGGCGCTCTCGGCCAGGGTGAAGCGCATGGCCCGCAGGATGGTC
>CAMBXJ010000386.1 GCA_945871455.1 Asaia bogorensis | reverse complement strand
GACCGCATCGTCCCGCCTGAGAGTGCCGGTCCGCTGGTTCGACTGATCCAAGGGGCGGTGTTGCATGAACCTCGGGCCGGCCATGTCGGAATGGTCGCGGGGCCAAGGGCGGAAGCCGAGTTGTGGCAACCGCTGTTGACCTGGCTGCAAGGATTGGGTGGGCCGCCGCGACGGACCAGACGCACCCGCCGGACGGCATAACCGCGAGCGCCGTCGCGACAACCAGCTCAGGTGCGCCTTCGCGACAACCTGATCAGGTGCGCATTCGCGGCAACTTGATCAGGTGCGCATTCGCGGCCATTTGATCAGGTGAGCCGTCGCGACAACGTAATCAGGTGCGCATTCGCGACAACGTAACCCCAGGGCCATCACAGCCCGCTTTCGCACCTGCGAAGGGGACGGTATTCTGTATCAGGTCACGGGATCATCCCGTGCAGGAAGGAGCCAGACATGGACGACATCGTCATCGTCTCCGCGGCCCGCACGCCAGTGGGAAGCTTCAACGGCGCGCTCAGCACTCTGTCCGCGCACGAACTCGGCGCCATCGCGTTGCAGGCGGCTTTTGCCCGCGCGGGCGTGGATGCCGCGGATGTGGACGAAGTGATCCTGGGTCAGGTGCTGGCCGCCGGAGAGGGTCAAAATCCCACCCGCCAGGCCGCGCGCGCCGCCGGCGTGCCCGACGCCAAGACCGCGTTTGGCATCAACCAGGTCTGCGGGTCGGGCCTGCGCGCCGTGGCCCTGGCCGCCCAGCAGATCCGCACCGGGGAAAGCACCATCGTCGCCGCCGGCGGGATGGAGAGCATGTCGCTGTCGCAGCACGCCACCTATCTGCGGGCCGGCACCAAGATGGGCGGGGTCGAGTTCATCGACACCATGCTCAAGGACGGGCTGTGGGACGCCTTCCACGGCTACCACATGGGCAACACGGCGGAAAACGTCGCCACCAAATACCAACTGACGCGAGACGACCAGGACCGATTCGCCCTGGGATCGCAGCAGAAGGCCTCGGCGGCGCAAAAGTCCGGCCGCTTCGCTGACGAGATCGCGCCCGTCACGATCAAGGGCCGCAAGGGCGATACCGTGGTCTCGGACGACGAATATATCCGCCACGACGCCAGCATCGAGACCATGACGCGGTTGCGGCCGGCGTTCAGCAAGGACGGGACGGTGACCGCCGGGAATGCGTCCGGCATCAATGACGGCGCGGCGGCCCTGGTGCTTATGAGCGCGGCCGAAGCGTCCCGGCGAGGACTGACGCCGATGGCGCGGATCGCGGCGTTCGCCACGGCGGGCGTGGACCCGGCGGTGATGGGCACGGGCCCGATCCCGGCCACGCGGAAGGCGCTGTCTCGCGCCGGTTGGACGGTCGACGATCTGGACCTGATAGAGGCCAACGAGGCATTCGCGGCCCAGGCGCTGGCGGTCAACAAGGACCTGGGCTGGGATACCGCCAAGGTGAACGTGAATGGCGGTGCCATCGCGATCGGCCAC
Organism: Asaia bogorensis; assembly: GCA_945871455.1. Classification (GTDB taxonomy): domain Bacteria; phylum Pseudomonadota; class Alphaproteobacteria; order Acetobacterales; family Acetobacteraceae; genus Rhodopila. The sequence continues at coordinate 2,847 of CAMBXJ010000386.1, read as the reverse complement.
CCGATCGGGGCGTCCGGCGCCCGCGTGCTGATTACCTTGCTGCATGAGATGCGGAAGCGGGACGCGAAGAAGGGCCTGGCCACGCTTTGCATCGGCGGCGGCATGGGCGTGGCCATGTGTGTCGAGAGGTAACGATCGCGGGGCGGACCCAGAGGTAACGATCGCGGGGTGGTATCAGGCGACAACGATCGCGGGATGGTCCCAGCGGTAACGACCGCGCGGCGTCCCGTCCGCTGGGCGCCACGCCGCGTCCCTCGCGATCGATCCCGCGACAGATCCGCCTCGGGATAGACCAAACACGGCGCACACGTGAACCGGCCACCGCCCCCGCGTCCTTGGCAGGGGCGGCGGAGCCTACGATGCCTCCGCTGCTCGCAGCTTTCGCTTTTCGTAGTGCCGATGCGCCTTGGCGCGGTTGCCGCACGCGCTCATCGCGCACCAACGCCGGTTTCCGCTCTTACTGTCATCCAGGAACAACCAGCCGCAGACAGGATTGTCGCATTGCCGGACCCGCTCGGATCGCGGACCAAGCAAGAGGTCGCCAGCCGACCATAGGACCGCTGCGAGCAACGTGGTGACGGCCGGCCCGTCCGTCACGATCGCCCATCCTCGGTCCCGCCCGATCACGGACAGTACCTCTCGCCTGGGGGCACGCCAAAGAGCCGCGTTCAGTTCGGCCAGAACAGCCGCGTCGATGACGCCCGGCCCCGCCGCCTGCACAAACAGGCCATGGATCATTTCGCGCAACCCAATCGCGTCCTGAAACGCCGATGGCGCCTCGGGCATCAGGCCGCGCGCCACCCCCTCATCAAGTCCGATCTCCTGCCCGACCCAACGCATCAGGTCGTCGCGGTCGGACAGGGTTTCGGTCGGCAAGGGCTTGCCGCGCCAATACCGCGTGTTCGCGAATGTCAGGCACAGGTCGTCGGCTGGCGCGGGAATGCGGATGGATGTCGACGGCTTGATCATTGGCTCACGTTATAGAACCGACGGTGCCCGGGCGTCACGATCGCGTGATCGACGTTTCTAACCATAATGATGGTTGACAACGCCAACGCACGACGGGTATTTCAAACCATCATAATGGTTAGAAAGACAACCCATGATCGACCATATCTCCATCGGCGCCCGCGACATCGCCCGTTCCCGCATCTTCTACGACGCCGCCCTCGCCCCGCTCGGCTATACCTGCCTGAGCATCGGCGCCGACTCGCTGGGGTACGGGGCCGAAACGCCGGCCTTGTGGATCGGCGCCACCGACAGGCCGGTACCCGCGGATGACCGATCCGGTCTCCATATCTGCTTCGTGGCGCCGGGTCGGGCCGCGGTGGATGCCTTCCACGCCGCGGCGGTCCAGGCCGGAGGACGCGATAATGGCAAGCCCGGGCCGCGTCCCGACTACGGTGATTCCTATTACGCCGCCTTCGTCATCGATCCCGACGGCTACCGGATCGAGGCGCATTGCGAGTCCGCCGCCTGATCCGTCCTTCGCATCCCATCATCGCGTGCTAAGCTCTCCCCGGGTCGAAGCACACACAAAGGGAGGCACACCCATGGCACGCGTCGCATTGGTCACCGGCGGCACACGCGGGATCGGGGCAGCGATCAGCCTTGCACTACGAACGCAGGGCCGGATCGTGATCGCGAACTACGCGGGAAACGACCGGGCTGCCGAGGCATTTCAACAGGAACACGGCATCCGCGTCGCCAAATTCGACGTCAGCAAGATGGATGCCTGTGTGGAGGGGATCGCGCGCATCGTGGAGGATGTCGGTCCTATCGAAATCCTGGTCAACAACGCCGGTATCACCCGCGACGGCACCCTCGGCCGGATGAACCGCGACATGTGGGACGCGGTGATCGATACCAATCTCGGCTCCTGCTACAACCTGTGCAAGCTGACGTTCGACGGTATGCGGGAGCGCAAGTTCGGCCGCGTCGTGAATGTCGGTAGCATCAACGGCCAGGCTGGCCAGTATGGCCAGGTCAACTATGCCGCCGCGAAATCGGGCATCCATGGCTTCACCAAGGCCCTGGCACAGGAAGGCGCGCGGTACGGCATCACCGTGAACGCGATCGCACCCGGCTATGTGGATACCGAAATGGTGCGCGCCGTGCCTGGCGAAGTGCTGCGCAAGATTGTCGCCAAGATCCCCGTCGGTCGCCTGGGCCACGCCGAGGATATCGCTCGCGGCGTGGCCTTCCTGACCGCCGATGAAGCGGATTTCGTCACCGGATCGACCCTGTCGATCAACGGCGGACAACACATGTATTGACGCGAGGTCCCTGACGAAAGGCCGCCGCCGCCCCCGGATCAGGACTTCCGGCGGCGGCGCGCCAGCAATCCCGCCAACGCCATCCCGAACGCGGCGAGGCTTCCCGGTTCGGGCACATCGGCGACAAGGTTGTCGATCCCGGTGTTGACCAAACTGCCCAGGGTCGCTGTCCAGACAAAGGACGTGATCCCGGTCGGACTGGTGAAACCCAGGAACGCCTTGTCGTTCTGGGCATCTGGGAATGCGAAACTGTCCAACAGCGTCGCGCCGCCAAAGACGTCCACCGTCGTCGGCCCCAATCCGTTGAGATAGACGTCAAAACCGACGGCATGACGAGCGGCGTCGAACGTGACGGAAAAATGCTCCTCGCCATTGCTGGTTAGCACCGTCGTCATCAACGGCTGCGGCACACCCGCGCCAAATTCAGACCCGCCAGGGCTATACAGATAGACATTCGGGAACGGCACGCCGCCGATCAGGCCCTGATAGGTCACCCCGTTGTGACTGAACCCAGAGATGGGTGCATCGGTCGTGGCACCGGTGTTCTCAAAATCCTCGACCAGTCCGGTGG
>CAMBXJ010000385.1 GCA_945871455.1 Asaia bogorensis | reverse complement strand
ATGAACCGCAGCATCTTCAACGTGCTGTTGGGCGGCTTCGGCACCGATAGCGGCGCCCCCGGTCCCGCCGGTGCCGTCACGGGCGATCGGACAGTAAAAAGCGGCAACGCCGATGACGCCGCATTCATCATGAAGAACGCGTCCAAGGTTATCATCGTGCCCGGCTACGGCATGGCGGTCGCTCAGGCCCAGCATGCGCTGAGGGAGATGGCGGATACGCTGAAGAAGGAAGGCGTCGAGGTCAAATACGCCATCCACCCGGTCGCCGGCCGCATGCCCGGTCACATGAACGTGCTGCTGGCCGAGGCAAACGTGCCGTATGATGAGGTGTTCGAGTTGGAGGAGATCAACAACGAGTTCTCCACCGCCGACGTGGTTTATGTGATCGGGGCCAATGACGTGACCAACCCGGCCGCGAAGACGGACCCGTCGTCCGCGATTTACGGGATGCCGATTCTGGACGTGGAAAAGGCGGCGACGGTGCTGTTCGTGAAACGGTCAATGGCGTCCGGTTATGCCGGTGTCGATAACGAGCTGTTCTTCCGTCCGAACACGATGATGCTGTTTGGCGACGCGAAGAAAATGACCGAGGAAATCGTCCAAGGCATGGCGCACTAGACCGGCCGCACCCCGGGAGGCGACCGCAAACCGCTCTCGCCGCTTGTATTGCCGCACCATTCATCTGCCGCTCCGGTCCACTCAGCCTGATCACGCTCTGAATTCTTACAGATATGTGGCACCGTGATGTGCCACCCGTCGAAGGATGATTCGGATGCCCCGTTACGTGCTGCATATCGGTCCGCAAAAGACAGGCACGACCTATTTGCAAAGCGCTTTCGCGGAATGCCGTCCCCAATTGAAGGCTCGTGGCATTGAGTATCCGCAGTTGTGGGGTGGTGCCGGGGGCCAATATCCCCTGGTGGAGCGTATTCGCGCCGGCATAGACCTTAAACTGCGTGCTGAATTTGACGAGCTGAATGCATCGGACAACGATATCGTAGTGCTGTCTTCGGAAAATTTTGTGACCCTGGACGACGATGCATTGCGTTCATTGCGGCGTCGGATGGGCGGTGCGCCAGTTACCGTCGTTTTCTACTGCCGTCGGGTGTCGGAGGTTGTGCGTTCGGCCTGGCAGGAAGTCATCAAGCACGGCGAATGCATGACCTTTCCGGATTACGTTGCACGGTATGTATTGAACCCGACTATATCCACGGTTGTTAACTATTGCCTTATGATAGATCGTTTTGCCGCGATTTTTGGCGCTGATAATGTCCGACTGGTGTCCTATAACCATGTGATGGACGCCCGCGTCGATCTGTTTACCCATTTCTGTCAGTTGTTTTTGGATTGGCCGGATGCCCCCCTGCCCGGGCAAAAGGTCGTCAATCAGTCGCTTGGCATGCAGGACACGGAGATCTTGCGGGTGCTGAATGGGGTTGAATGGCGCCGCCCCGCCGGTCAGCGCACCAGGCTTTTCACGCGCTACGTTGCGGCGAAGTCCACGCTGCAACTCGATTTGGTCCACGACATGATAAGAAGGAGCGTCACGGCCCTCGAAATTCAGGAGGACGGTATCGCGCTGAGGTCGATCCATGAGGATATCCTGGCACGCTACGGGTCTGCCCTTCAGCCTCCCTGTCCCGGGGGGCGCCTGTTCGTGACCGAGGACGTCATGGTCCCCTATTTCAATTCGCACTATCTGATGGAGCCGGGGGTGATACGTTCGCTCCGTCTGGCCCACGCGGAGCTTGCAGCGATGGATGAACCTTCTTAGCCGAAGACCTCACGGCCAAAAACGCCCACCGCCCGCGGCCAGCCCAAAATTGCCCCGCTGGCAGTGCCCGGGTGCCGAGCCGTTGATTCGCAATCCTCAACCGCGCCCAAAGAAGCGAGCGAAGAAACCCGGCCGCTTGGGCGGATCCGCTGGCACTGGCGTGGTCTGCGCCGGCATCGGGGGCGCGCCATTGCCCCACAGGTAGTCAAGAGCCGACGGGGTCGTCGAAGCCACTTTGGTGGGCGCTGGAGTCTCGGTGGCCGAAGCTGTAGGCGCCACTGGAAGCTCCACGGGCGGCGCGGCGATCGGTCTGTCGATCGCCGGCGGGGCGGCCGCGGCCTGATCGGCGCCTTGCAGGCCAAAGCCATCCGGTTGGGTCCGAAGCGCGTTCGTCATTTCCGCTCGGAACTGCTGCATCTCCTCGTCCGTCTGCCAGGGGACACGGTAGAACTGCTCCCCCATCGCACGGTGCGCGACGGCCAGATTGCGTTCGGCCTGCTCCTTATTGTAGTGGCTCGGCGGGTTATGCACGGTGACCGATCCGGTGATCAGGGCGAACAGTAACGGCCCTTCCCCTTCAGCCGAGTGCTCGGTCCCGCCATAACCGACCCGGATCAGGCGGCGGGAATGCTCCACGTGCTCGTGGCCATAGCCCTTGAAACGCGGGTCGAAATAGCCGCCATAGTCCAGCGACTCGCGCACATAGGATGCACATTGTGCGGTCACCTGACGCCCCATGATCGGGTCCGCCGCCGTGCCCGCGCCGCGTACGAACCCGGATTTCAGCCAATCGCCGGCCAGGTTCACGTGGCCCCAGCGACGGGCACCGTCGATCCACTCCTCCTCCCAGCCTGCCGCGTTCGGCTGCGTGTCGTCTTCCAGCAGGATGACGACCTCGCAACGTCGTAGCTGGCCGAGGAGGTAGAGGACGCGGTTCTTGTTCCAGGCGATTCCCATGTTGACGCCCGATACGACCGGAACGCCCATCTCTCGAAGAAGAGCCAGGGTGCCATCGGTTGACCCGTCATCGGCAACGACGAAATCCACATCGTCGCGGACGGTGTAGCGGCGCACGCATTCGATCGTCTCGCGCACCATGTCCTTGCGGTTATAGGTGACGATCCCGATGCCTATCCGTCCCTGCATGAACCCCGCACCATCTGCCTGCCGCTTCCGCCACCGATCGTCGGTCCGATCGAACCTTTTGCGCGCGAAATGCCACGATCCCGGGCAGGGGCACGGCTTCACGAACGGCCCAAGCCAGTGCACTTACCGCACCATTGCCCCGGAATGGCGTGCGCTCAGCCTGTTGGCCGAGCGCATCGCGGGCGGGTTCAGACGACGACCGCGGAACGTTCGCTGGATGAACGGGCCCAGGCCGCGGCGGCGTCTTCGTCGAACAGCTCGGTCAACTTCTTCATCATGGTTCCGCCGAGTTCTTCGGCGTCCACGATGGTCACCGCGCGCCGGTAATAGCGGGTGACGTCATGCCCGATCCCGATGGCGATCAGTTCGACCTGATCGCGTGCCTCGATATCGCGGATCACTTCGCGCAGGTGCTTTTCCAGGTAGTTGCCTGGGTTGACGGAAAGCGTCGAATCATCGACCGGCGCGCCGTCGGAGATCACCATCAGGATGCGCCGATGCTCCGGGCGGACCAGCAGGCGACGATAGGCCCACAGCAGTGCCTCCCCGTCGATATTCTCCTTCAGCAGGCCTTCACGCAGCATCAGGCCAAGATTCTTGCGGGCACGCCGCCACGGCGAGTCGGCTGCCTTGTAGATGATGTGGCGCAGATCGTTCAGGCGGCCGGGATTGCGCGGCTTGCCTTCCTGCACCCAGCGTTCCCGGCTTTGCCCACCCTTCCAGGCGCGCGTAGTGAAGCCGAGCACCTCGACCTTCACGGCGCAACGCTCCAGCGTGCGGGCCAGAATGTCGCCGCACATGGCCGCGACCGTGATCGGCCGGCCGCGCATGGAGCCGGAATTGTCGATCAGCAGGGTCACGACGGTGTCGCGGAATTCCATGTCCAGTTCGCGCTTGTAGGACAGCGCCAGCATGGGATTGACCACCACGCGCGACAGGCGGCCGGCGTCCAGAATGCCCTCGTCCAGGTCGAATTCCCAGGCGCGGGTCTGCTGCGCCAGCAAGCGCCGTTGCAGCCGGTTCGCGAGCTTGGAGATAACGCCCTGCAAATGCTGCAACTGTTGGTCCAGTTGCTGACGCAGGCGGGACAGTTCATCCGCGTCGCACAGATCCTCGGCGTCGACTTCCTCGTCATACAGGCGGGTATAGGCCCGGTAGACGGCGTCGCTGTCGGGGTTCGGACGTTCGCGGCGAGGCTGCGGGCCGCCCGGACGATCGTCACCTTCCGCGACGGCGGCTTCTTCCTCGGAATCGGTGCCGTCATCGTCGGCGGCTTCGCCTTCCATTTCCTCAGGCTGGGCGCCGAGCATGGAGTCCGATTCGGATTCGGATTGGCCTTCGCCGTCGTCGGACGTGTCTTGCTGGCCGGATTGTTCGCCGCCGTCTTCCCCGTCTTCGGAGCTGTCATCGGGGTCGGCGTCGACTTCGGCTTCGGCCAGGTCCAG
>CAMBXJ010000384.1 GCA_945871455.1 Asaia bogorensis | reverse complement strand
CTGGGGTTTCGCGTCGCACCCGGTGGCGGTGTAGCGGCGGATCTGTATGGCCCGCCCGCGCCCGCGATGCTGCACCCGATCCGTCGCCGACGTTTGCCGCCGGCACTCCCCTCGCCTGCCCCGATTCCGCTCGGCCCGTTTGCCGCGCTCGCCGTGTTGCGGCGATGATATGGCCCATCCGTATTGTGGCGGTGATGCCAGCCGTCGAAAACAATGACCCACCGGCCATGCAGCCCCATCATGCCGGCGCAGGCCGGCAACCACGACTTTCCCAGGCTGCAACAACAGAAGTCGTGGATGCCGGCCCGCGCCGGCGTGACGGCGACGTGCTGGCGAGAGAGTCGATCGTTACGCCGGTTCGTATGAGTTGCCCTTGCCGCTTCGCGCCGCTGAACACGCCCGCCGCCCAGTGTTGTCGAACAATCGCCCACGCCGCATGGCGCAAAACAACGACCCGCGCCGCATGGTGCAAAACAATGACCCGCGCCGCGTGGTGCCAGAAATAGGAGGCCGCCCATACCGGAACAGGAAGACCGAGACTGGCAACGTCTCGACAAATGGCTGTGGTGCGCTCGCTTCATGCGCGCCCGCGGCGACTGTGCCACCCTGGTCCAGCAGGGCTCGATCCGGATCAACCGGCAGGTGACCGAAAAGGCCCATGCCCGCCTGAGAGTTGGCGATGTGCTGACCATACCCCTGCAAGAAACCGTGCGCGTCGTGCGGGTCCAGGCCCTGGCACAGCGACGTGGACCGGCCCCGGAGGCACGTCTTCTTTACGAAGACATCAGCGATGCGCCGCCTCCATCTTGCGTCGGGGCCGAATCGTCGGCATATCGCCGCGTCTAGAAATCCGGCCGGCCGCCGGATCCGTTTATATGCCAGGGGTTCCCCATGACCTACGTGGTCACCGAAAACTGCATTCGTTGCAAATATATGGACTGTGTCGAGGTGTGTCCGGTCGACTGCTTCTATGTCGGCGACAACATGCTGGTCATCCACCCCGAAGAATGCATCGACTGCGGGGTGTGTGAACCTGAGTGCCCAGCCGAAGCTATCGTCCCCGACAGCGACGACAAGGCGACGCCGTGGTTGGAGCAGAACCGCACCTACGCGACGCTGTGGCCGAATATCACCCGCAAGGGAGAGGCGCCGGCCGACGCGGATGCGTGGAAGGACAAGCCCGGCAAGGCGGATTTTTTCTCGCCGGAGCCGGGAAAACCCTGATATTCCAAAGACCTGATTTTCCTCTGGCCGGCCCCCTGACGTGGCGCGATTTCGTGCTATATCGTTGGGCTGCTTGCGACGGGATGCGGGCCTGCGTTGCCTGGATATCGCATTCCCGTCGCCTCGGGCTTCGCCCGCACGATGCCGATGACCGGCGATCGGCCGAGCGACCGGCCCAAGCGCTTATGCCGTAGAGAAAGCTGACCCATGACCGAGACATCCGAGTCCGCAATTCAGGCCCACCCCCCGGTGCTGGAGGCGGCGGCAGTGACTGACGCCACGGTCGAGGAGACCGTTCTGGGGAAGCAGAGCGAGGAGACCGTTCTGGGGAAGCCGAGCGAGGAGACTGTCCATCTGAAACAGGTCGAGGAGACCGTTCTGGGGAAGCCGTTCGAGGAGACTGTTCAGGGAAAGCAGGTCGAGGAGACCGTCGAGCAGAGCCGGGCCGCGGATGATGGCGACCCGTTGGCCGCCGATTCGGCGAAAGAACCGCACGCCCCCGCCGTCACGATACCGGCTACCGACGCACCGGCGGCACGAGCGGCCAACACCGGCGAACGGCGCCCATCGCATGGCGGACCGACGACGATGCCACGCGCGATGGCAAAGGCCGAAATATTCGTGGAGGGCGATTACGTCGTTTACCCGACCCATGGCGTGGGCAAGGTGGAACGCATTGCCACCGAGGAAATCGCCGGCCACCGGCTGGAGCTGATCCATATCACCTTCGAGGAAAACCGCATGACCTTGCGGGTTCCGGTCTCGAAGGCGCGCACGGCTGGGCTGCGCAAACTGGCGACCCGTAAACTGTTCGACGAGGCGCTGGCGGTCCTGAAAGGCCGCGCCCGGATCAAGCGCACGATGTGGTCACGGCGCGCGCAGGAGTATGAGGCGAAGATCAACTCCGGCGATCCGCTGGCGATTGCCGAGGTGGTCCGCGACCTGTATCGCAATTCCGGCCAGCCAGATCAGAGCTTTTCCGAGCGGCAGATCTATGAAGCGGCCCTGGACCGGCTGGCGGCGGAACTGGCGGCGCTGGACCAGACCGACAAACCGACCGCGATCACCAAGCTTACGGATTTCCTGAAGACGGTTTGACCTGGCGAGGTTCGGCCGCCGTCGCGGCGAACTTGTCGTTGGCCGCCGTCGCGGCGAACTTTTCGTTGGCCGCCGTCGCGGCGGGCGGTTCCAGAACACCGGTCGGCATTGCGCTGACGCCCCGATCGCCGCCACGATCCCCCATGCGTATCGTGCTCTCCACCAACAACCCGGTGCGGCTATCCTTTGTGGTATCCCTGCTGGCCGATGCCGGAATTGCCAGCGTTGTCCTGCATCAACACGCCAGCGCCATTGGCGGCGGGATCGGCGCGTTGCAGCGACAGTTGGCCGTCGATGACGACGATTACATGCGCGCCTGTCGCGTGATGCGCGATGCCGGAGAAGCATGACCCCCCCGCGGGCACCGTCATGGCGGTGACCCACGATCATCTGCTGGATGGCCGCATCCGCTACATGCAACCAGCGCACGGATTCCGCAGCGGGCTAGAGCCGATCATCCTGGCCGCGGCGATCCCGCTGCGCCCGGGAGAGCGGCTGCTGGAAGGTGGCAGCGGCGCCGGGGCAGCCCTGCTATGCGCGGCGGAACGGGTGCCGGATAGTATCGGGGTTGGAATCGAGGCGGATCCGGCGTTGGCGCGACTGGCCCAAGCCAATGCAGATGCCAATTCTTACAAAAACGTGATGTTTGTTGCTGCCGATATGCTGGTCCTGCCGATCGCCGGGCGGTTCGACCACGCTTGCGCCAACCCACCCTACCACGGCGCTGGCGGCACAAGATCGCCGGTGCCAGGCCGCGACCGCGCCAAGACGTTGCCGGATGGGGCGCTGGACGCCTGGGCACGCGCCCTGGCCGGGCCGCTGCGTCACCGCGGGACCCTGACGTTCATTCTACCCACGCCGTTGCTGAGTCTTAGCATGCGGGCGATGGAAGACGCGGGATGCCGCATCGACGCCGTCCTGCCGCTCTGGCCCAAAATCGGGCTGCCGGCCAAGCTGATTCTGATTCAGGCCATCAAGGGCGGCCGAGGCTATCCGCGATTGCTGCCGGGCCTTGTGCTGCACGAGGCGGATGGCCGCTTCACCGCGGCGGCGTCGGCCATTCTACGATCGGCGGCCCCGCTGATTTTGTCGTAATTTCAACGCTCATCCAGGTTCGGATGGCGAAGGTGCCAAAGCCGCTCATGCGCGGCCACCAGACTTTCCATGTTGCGTCGGCGCGTGCCGTCCGGGGTCAGCGGACGCCGCGTGAGCATCATTTCCAGGATATGCAGCAATTGTTCGGCGACTTCGAAGTCGCCTTGATCGCAAGCATGGTGGAACGCGATCAGGATCTTGTCGGACAGCCTGCGGCTATAGCGCGGGGCAGCGCCTACCGGGCCTTCTCGTCCAACGTCGTCGTCTGTATGGCTCACAGTTTCTCCTGCCATGCGAGTCCGCGTCCCATAAAAATATGTTCCAGATCCAATCGGCCGGCTTTGGGTACACCTGCCCGAGGCCCTGCGTTTCGATTCTTAACGAGGTATGCGCGTTGCAATATCATTTATACGTTATTTCATCGTTGGCCGACGACCTGTGCGTCGAGAATCATGGATAAAATGCAATTTCTTGCCATCCCCTGATCACAAGGCAGGGTTCTCCGAGTGGCACAACAAAACATTATACAAGCCAACTCACGAAGTCGCCAGGTTTATCTCAACGGAACCAACCCGGCCAAGTACTTTAGACATCGATCATGCTCGGCTGCCACACCCCTCGGCCGCAAGGGTGCGATTCCACATTGCGCGGAGCAATTTCGGCGACTCCAACCTTGGACCGATAGACTCGCCTCACCGTCATTGCCGGGCTTGATCCAGCAACCCGCTCCCTGCCGCTGAAGCCCGGGTTGCCGGGTCAAGCGCGGCAATGACGGGGAGGCGTGTACTCGATCGCACAACTTTGGTTCGCACCCTGTCCGGCGCGGACACCTGGCCACCCACGGCGAGCGCCCACCGATCCCGGAGGCCACGCATCCGCGCCGCGATCGGCCGGTGCCCATCGCCAATCGAGCGACGGGTTTCACAACACCACGAACGCGCCGGTGGTCGGGT
>CAMBXJ010000383.1 GCA_945871455.1 Asaia bogorensis | reverse complement strand
GGCCGAACGCGATCCCAGGGGCGACGGCAACGCCGTGGCGGGTGACCAGTTTCTTTGCCAGATCGAGACTGTCGGTCAGACCATCAATCCCGACAAAAGCATAGAAAGCACCCACCGGCGCCGCATACCGCACACCGTTCAGACCGCTGAGCGCGGCGCCGGCAAGTTCCCGTCCCTTGGCGCAATGGGCACGGAACCGGTCCACGACCTCGGTATCGCCGATCGCGGCAACACCCGCCTGTTGCGTGAAGGGGGCAACGCCGGAATGGATGGCCTCGACCAGTTCGGTGAACAGATCGCGCGTGCCTTCCGGAACCACCAGCCAGCCCAGGCGCCAGCCGGTCATGATCCAGGTCTTGGAAAAGCTATTGCAGACGATGACCCGATCGTCCGGTCCGGCGACATCCAGCAAGGACGGCGCGGCGGCGGACCCGTCATAGACCAGCCGGGAATAGACCTCGTCGGAGATGACCCAGGCATCGTGCTTGCGGGCGATCGCCAGGATCGCATGCAGATCGTCCAGCGATGCCGTCCAACCGGTTGGATTGTTGGGCGAGTTCAGAATGAACGCCCGCGCTCCCGCCATCATCGCGTCCAGCCGGTTGAGGTCCAGCGCGAAGGACCCATCCGCGTTGATGGTCAGATCCAATTCCTGGACCTCGGCGCCGCGCAACCGCACGGCATTGCCCACATTGGGCCATCCGGGACTATGCAACACGACCCGATGCCCAGCCTGGACCGTGGCCGCCAGCGCGATCGTCACCGCGGCCATGCCGGACGCGGCAACCTGGACCCGGGATTCCGTAACGGGCCTGGCATGCAGGTCGGACAGGTAGGCGGAGAGCGCGGAGCGGAGCGGGGGAACGCCTCTGACGTCAGGATAACGCGTGTCACCCGCCCGCAACGCGGCGATGCCTGCTTCCGTCGCCGACACCGGGCTGGGCTGATCGGACTCGCCAAAACAGAGGAAATCGACATCCGGGGTCGCGAAAGCGATCCGCGCGATCTCCACGATGCGCGAGCCGGGAATGCGAAACACGTCCAACTTCGTCATCTGGGCACCATGTCATCGAAATACAGAACTTTGATATGGGGCCGGACGCGCAAGATCACCCCCCTGAATCTCACCCCGCTTTGTGCGGATCGGATGATGCCACGGTCCGCGGACCTGGCGTTCCCGCAAGCATGCCCGTGGTCTGATCCAAGCACCAAACCGCGGGTGGTTTGCTTAGCCGGTTTGCGTCCCGGCGGACACCATGCCGCACATGGTGCCGCCAATTTGCTGTCGGGCCGGTTTTGCGGTTCAGGCAGGCTAGGCCAAGACCTACCCATCGTGGCATTTTGTGGCCAGAGCGGCGTCAGCAAACGCCAAGCCGCTCCAGCATTTTTTTGGCGCCTGATTCACGCTGGCACTGCCTGCCCCGTGCGGTCGCGCGCTACTCGTCGAAGGGGAAGCAAATGATGGACAAACTGAAAATTGAGCAGGCGGCGGCGATCCTGGTGCAGGCGCGCCGCACGATGGAACCGCTTTCGGGCCTGCCGGACAAGCTGAAACCCACCAGCCTCGCCGAGGCCCATGCCATGCAGGATGCGACCAGCCAGGCCCTGGGCAAGCTGATCGGCGGGTTCAAGGCCATGTCCCCACCCAATGGCGAGCCGAACCGCGGCCTGATCTACGGCGGCACGATCCTGGCCTCCCCGTGCGATCTGCCCGCCGCCACGGTTCCGCAATGCGGCGTCGAAGGAGAGGTCGCGTTCATCTTTCGCAAGAGCTTCCCGCCGCGCGACACCCCTTACACCCGCGAAGAAGTATCCGCCTCGGTCGAAGCCTGCGCGGTCATCGAGGTCGTGCACAGCCGCTATGCCATGGATGCCAAGGTGACCAACCTGGAAAAACTGGCTGACAGCATCAGCAATGGCGCGCTCGTCTACGACACGCCGAAGAAGGATTGGCACGGGCTCAATCTGGGCGGGCTGAAGGTGACCCTTGCGGTGAACGGCCAGACCGTCCTCCAACAAAACGGCGGCCACCCAACCGGCGATCCGCTCGGCGTTGCCACCGTCCTGGTCAATCTTTGGCGGGACCACGGGGGAGTCCGCACCGGCCAGTTCGTGACATGCGGGTCGTTCACCGGATTGAAATTCCTGAAGCCGGGCGATGTGTGCACCGCCACGTTCGAGGGGCTGGGTTCGGCGCGGGTTGAATTCACCGTCTGAATCTGAACCGGATCGAGGCTTGGGGCGATGGGATCGGGTGCTGGAAGGCGACTTTCCGAGCATCGACCCCCATCGCCCGGCCCGGCGGCGGCATGGACGATCGGGCCATACCGCCAGCCCACGACAGCATGGCCGAAGCAAGCGAATCCGCGGCACAACAGAACGGATCGACAGAATTGCACCCCAGCCTGGCTTGACATTGGGCGCGCGTGAGCCCATTTGGTTCATTCAGGAGGCCCAAATGGGACCAAAAATTCGCGCCGCTGATATCACTCGACCGAGACCGCCTCGGTTGTTCGAATTCGGCGAAGCGCCCCAGGTCAACCCGTTTCATCTGGAACAGGCGATCACCAGCGGTTTGCCGCGAGAATCCCTGCGCGACGTGGCGCGATCCATCTGGCCCGATCCGACGGATGCCAACAAGCTGATCCACGCCATCGTGCCGAAATCGAGTCTCGGGCGCCGCGACACCCTCACGCCGGCGCAGGGCGAGCAGACCGAGCGGCTGGCGCGTCTGTTCGCCTATGCCGTGTCTCTGTTCGGTGACATCGACGATGCGCGCGCCTTCATGCGGCAGCCGCACCCGGAACTCGACGGGCGCCGCCCGGTGGATGCCTGCCTGACGGAACTCGGTGGGCGCGCCGTGGAACGGGTGTTGGATTCGCTGGCGTTTGGGCTTCCGGTCTGAATGCGGCCCAACTGAATGCGATTATGGCGGATCGGCAGCGCGCTGTTCCCGGTCTGGAGCAGTCAGGGGGCACGCCTGAAAGGCGGCCGCTGGAACCATCCCGGCACGCCGGCGATCTATGCGGCGACGTCCTATGCCTGCGCCGCGCTGGAAGTCCTGGTGCACGCCAATATCGGCCGGATGCCGCGCGGGTTCCGCTATATTTCCATTGATGTGCCCGATGCGGCGCCAATCGAAACGCTGTCGGCCACCGACGTGCCCGGATGGGATGCGATGCCGCCATCACGCTCTCGGGACATAGGCAACGCCTGGCTGCGCGGTCGAACCGGTCTTGTGCTGTTGGTGCCGTCCATCGTCACGCAGGGCCTGGATCAGAACGCGGTGATCAATCCGCTGCATCCGGACTACGATCGGATAACGGTAGCGGACGAAGCGGTCGTGCAATGGGACGCCCGCCTCCTGCCGCCCGCACCCATCAGTCCATGATGAGCCCGCCATCGACGTTGTAGCACTGGCCGGTGATGTTCCGCGCGCCCGCGGACGCCAGGAACACCGCCATCGCCGCGATGTCCTCCGGATCGTTGGCGCGCTTCAGGGGGATCACGTCGGCCCGTCGGCGCTCCATTTCCTCCAGGCTGACGCCTTCCTGTTTCGCGCGGGTGGCCAGATTGTCCTGCGACAGCGCGGTGCGCGTGACGCCGGGGCAGATGGAGTTCACGTTGATATTGTGGCGGCCCAACTGTTGCGCGGCGGTCTTGGTCAGGCTGATCACCGCGCCCTTGCTGGCCGCATAGGCGGCGTTCGATGTGCCCGCGTAGCCCTTGCCGGCAATCGAGGCGATGTTGATGATCCGGCCTTCGCGCTTCGGGATCATCTCCCGTGCCACGCGTTGCAGGCAGAAGAACACGCCTTTCGCATTGACGCGGTGGATGCGATCCCAGTCCTGCTCGGTCAGGTCCATGATGTCGGCGCGCCGGGTGACGCCGGCATTGTTGACCGAAATGTCGATGCGCCCGAATGCGGCCATGGTTTCGCGGACGATGCGGTCGATGTCCGCGACGTCCCCGACATCGGCCTTCAGGGCGAGGGTGCGCCGCTGGAAGCCACCGACCGCGCTGGCGGTTTCCTCCACCGTCTTGGCGTTGATATCGACGACGACGACATGGGCGCCTGCCTCGGCCAGTGCTATGGCGGTGGCGCGTCCGATGCCCTGCCCGGCCCCGGTGACCAGGGCGATTTTGTCCGTGAGCTGCATGTTGGTTCCTCCGGTAGCGAGCATAGCGACCGGCGGTGCGGTTGGCACGCGGGGCGCGGGGCTTTGCCCCGGAACCCCACCAGGGCTCTGCCCCCAATGGCCCCTTGCGACCCGCCAAAGGCGCCGGCCTTTGGAATGCTATTCTTTGGGTGGGTTTTAGGATACCGCCCTACACGGACGCATCATCGTCCGTGTAGGGCGGTATCCTAAAA
>CAMBXJ010000382.1 GCA_945871455.1 Asaia bogorensis | reverse complement strand
CGGCAACTTCGACTGCTGACCTTCTCGACGCTCTATCCGAGCAACAGCAGACCCAATCACGGGGTCTTCGTCGAGAACCGGCTCCGCCATCTTGTGGCCAGTGGCCAGGCCGTCAGCACGGTCCTGGCGCCGGTCCCCTGGTTTCCCAGCGCCCATCCCCGGTTCGGGGACTGGGCGCGGTTTGCCGCGACCGAGCCGCGGGAGACACGAAACGGGCTGGTCGTGTGGCATCCGCGCTATCCGGTGATCCCTAAAGCCGGCATGTCCGTGGCGCCGTTCCTGCTGTATCGCGCCATGCGTCCGGTGCTTGCCCGCATGCTGGCCGAGGGGGCGCGTTTCGATGTGATCGACGCCCATTACGTGTATCCCGATGGCGTGGCCGCGGTCTGGCTGGGCCAGCGTTTCGGGCTCCCGGTGGTGGTGACGGCGCGGGGCACCGATGTCAGCCTGATCCCTCGGTTTCGGGTGCCCCGCCGGTTGATCCAAGGGGCAATCCGCGGGGCGGCGGCGTTGGTTACGGTCAGTGCCGCGCTGAAGACCGCCCTGGTCGAGCTTGGCGCGCCCGACGACAAGGTTACCGTCCTGCGCAACGGCGTCGATACCGCGCTGTTTCGGCCTCCCGCCGATCGGGACGCGGCAAGGGCGGCGTTGGGACTGACGCGGCCCACCTTGATTTCGGTCGGGCTACTGATCGAACGCAAAGGCCACGACCGCACCATTCAGGCGATGACGCAACTGCCCGGGTTCGATCTGCTGATCGCGGGGGAGGGGCCGGAGCGCGACAACCTCCTGGCGCTGATCGGTCGCCTTGGCCTGTCCGACCGCGTGCGTCTTCTGGGTGCTCGCCCCCATGCGGACCTGCCGGCGCTGTATGGGGCGGCGGATGCGTCGGTCCTGTCGTCGTCGCGGGAGGGTTGGGCGAATGTGTTGTTGGAATCGATGGCGTGCGGCACCCCGGCGGTCGCCAGCAACATCTGGGGCAACCCGGAAGTGGTGCAGGAAATAGCCGCGGGCGTGATCACCGAGACCAACACGCCGGACGGGATCGCCGCGGCGGTGCGGCGGTTGTTCGACGGGATGCGGCCTCGGGGGGAAACCCGGGCTTATGCCGAACGGTTTGGGTGGGATGAGACGACGGATGGGCAGTTGGCGTTGTTTCGCCGGGTGGTGGGGTAGGGGGGGCTTCATGAGCCTTTGGGGGGCGACGGGTCCGCCTACCGGGCGCGCCGGCGCATCCAACCGAGGGCGCCGAGACCCGCGAGAAACACGGGCAACCCCGCCGGCGCGGGCGCTTCAACGACCAACGAGGTGACGGTCATGTTGATCTGGTACTGGGTCGTGTTGTCATCCGCGAGAACGGTGAACCAGGCCGAACTCGGCTCCCCGGCCACCGCATAAGCCTGACCCAGGCCGGCATCGGGAGTCAGAAACGCAGTCGTGTACGAATGTACCTGAAGCGTCAGGCTGGAGATCCGGTCGATCGTTGCCGGATGCGCGGCGAATTCAGCCTTGGTAAACCCATGTATCCCGCCCGGGTAATCATAGGCGATGCGCGCGAAATAGTCGCTCAGCACTGACCGGGTCTGGCCATTGATCGTGATGGTCATAGAAAGCAGGTCGGGTGTCGTGTACAGCGCCCCAACCTCATATGCGCCCGCCACGCTGCTAATGGGCGCGAACGCATCGGGATCGAAGTGCAGCGTCCCCGTATAGTTCAAGTTCGTCAGATCGGTCGATCCGAAGGCCGAGGTTGGGTCCAGGCCCTCGGTGATAATACCGGCGAAACTGCCTTGCAGGATGACCGCCGAAGCGGGGGCGGCCAGAAGGGCCAGCCCGAGACCGGTCACCAGGGCCGGCAATGGTCGAAATCCGAACGATCGGGTCGCTGTCATCGTGAACCATCCCTTGCTGTCGGATTGTGGCCGAAATATCCCATTCGCCCAGGCTGTTCGCAATCGTTGCAGGCACGGTAACCGCCAATCCGTGTGTGCGGCAAGATTGGTGTCAACACCCTGTGTCGGCGACCACGATACCGCTGCACGTTGTCTTGGTTACCGCTTGTTCGGTGCGCTGGCCGGGGCGGTGTTCTTCTTTGCCCCCGATCTCCGTCATAGCCCCACCTTGACCCCGGACCCCAACCTCTCCAATCCCGACCCCAAACGTGCTCGGGGCACCAAACCATGAAAATCACCATCTACGGCGCCGGCGCGATTGGCGGGCATCTCGCGATGCGGCTGAACCGGGCCGGGGCGGACGTCTCCGTTATCGCCCGAGGCGCCCATCTGGCCGCGATCCAGCAAAACGGCCTGACCGTCCACGCCGTCGATGGCGTCCATAACGCGCGCGTCCATGCCACTGACAATCCGGCCACCCTCGGCCCCCAGGATGCGGTGTTCGTCACTGTCAAAGCCCCGGCGCTGCCAGAGGTCGCCGCGGGTATCGGGCCGTTGCTGGGCGCCGAAACCCCGGTCGCGTTTGTCATGAACGGCATACCCTGGTGGTATTTCAACCACCTGGCCGGCCCGCACCGAGACAAATCCCTGCCTCGGATCGACCCTCATGACGCGTTGCGCAAGACGCTCGGCCCCAACCGCACCATCGGCGGGGTCGTCTATTCCGCCAGCGCCGTCATCGAACCCGGCGTCATCGATGTCGAGCAACCGAAAAGCCGCTTCATCCTCGGCGAACCCGACGACACCGCCAGCGACCGTGTCCGCGTTCTGACCGACCTGATCACCAAGGGCGGTATCAGCGGGGAGGCGACAACCGCCATCCGCACCGAAATCTGGAACAAGCTGATCAGCAACCTTGCGGGCGGGACTTTGGCGGTGCTGACCGGTTGCGCGCCCAAGACCAACTACACGGAACCGGCGCTGCGGGCGGCGGCTCTTTTGGCCATGCGGGAAGCCGCCTCGATCGCCCAGGCCCTGGGTGCCAATCCAACGACCAACCATGAGGCGCGAGTCACCAGCCAGTCGTCGATGGATCATAAGCCGAGCATTTTGCAGGATTTGGAGTTGGGGCGGCGGATGGAGGTGGATGGGATGTTCGATGCCCCCCTGACGCTCGCGCGCATGGCGGGCGTGGCGACCCCGACGCTCGATCTGCTGGTCGCCTTGTGCAAGGTCCGGACATCCGCCGCGGGTCTTTACGACCGATAGGGCCATGGCCCGATTCCAGCCGGCGCGCTATATCGGCTGATACCGCAACGGGGGACCAGGACGATGGAAACACGCATATTCGGCCGGACGGGGATGCCGATCTCGATCCTGGGATTTGGCTGCGGGGCGGTTGGCGGGTTGATGGTGCGCGGTGCGCCGCAAGACCAGGAGCGCGCGGTGGCGCGGGCGCTGGAGGTCGGGATCAACTACTTCGACACCGCCGTCCAATACGGTCACGGGGCGTCGGAAACCAATCTCGGCATCGTCCTGGCCAAGCTGAAGCCGGCGCAGGCCTTCGTGGGCACCAAGGTCCGGCTGCCCGAGGCCGATTTCAGCCGCATCGACACCGCGGTTGCGGAATCCCTCGACGGCAGCCTCAAGCGGCTCGGCATGGACCACGTGGATATTTTCCACCTGCACAATGCCATCACGGTCAACGGCGGCGGCGACACGCTGAGCGCCAAACAGGTGCTGGAACAGGTGGTGCCCGCGTTCCAGAAACTGCAAAAATCCGGAAAAACCCGGTTCCTGGGCATCACGGCCGTGGGCGAGACCGCGGCCTTGCATCAGGTGGTGGATGCGAACGTCTTCGACAGCGCCCAGGTCAGCTACAACATGTTGAACGCCTCGGCCGCCCAACCACTACCGGCGGGGTACCCAGCGCAGGACTATGGCCGCCTGTTCGACCACAGCCAGAAAGCCGGAGTCGGCGTCGTCGGCATCCGCGTGCTGGCCGGCGGCGCGCTGACTGGCACCGCTGAACGCCACCCGATCGCCAGCCCGCCCCCGGCCCCGATCGGGTCGGCGCTGAATTATGAAACCGACATGGAACGCGCCCAACGTCTGATGCGACTGGTGCGGGAGGGCTTTGTCGGCTCCCTGCCCGAGGCCGCGACCAGGTTCGCGATTTCCCATCCCGCGATGGGCACGATCCTGGTCGGAATGGCAACCCCGGATGAATTCGAGGCCGGCCTCGCCGCCGTTCTGAAAGGCCCGCTTCCTCAGGCCGCGCTGAACCGTCTGGCGACCTTGGCGAAGGGGTTCGTGGGGGAGGGGCGGTAGCCGGCCCCTCTCGGACTCAGTCGCCTTTGAACGAAGGTGCGCGCTTTTCCAGGAAGGCGCTGACCGCTTCCCGGTGATCCGCCGTCGAATGGACCAGCGCCTGCATGGCGGCGGACATTTCCAGCAACGTGTCCAGGCGGGTGTGCCGGCCTTCCATCACCAGGCGCTTGGCCATGCGCACGGCGGT
>CAMBXJ010000381.1 GCA_945871455.1 Asaia bogorensis | reverse complement strand
CTGTCCTACCAGGCGCCGATCCGCGCGCCGGTGGCGAAAGGCGATGCCTTGGGCAAGCTGACCGTGACCGGCCAGGGCGTGCCGGCGATGGATGTGCCGCTGCTCGCCGGAGCGGATGTGGCGAAACTGGGCCTGCCCGGTCGCGCGATCGCGGTCCTGTCACGTTATGTGACGGGTAGCTGATCCTTGCCCGCGGCGGGCCGCTTTATCACCCTGGAAGGCGGGGAGGGGGCAGGAAAATCCACCCAGGCGGGGCTTCTGGCCCAGGCCCTGTGCGATTTGGGCCGGCCGGTGCTGCGAACCCGCGAACCCGGCGGATCGCCGGGCGCCGAGTTGCTCCGCGGCATTCTTCTGGGCGGAACAATCGACTGGTCGGCGCAGGCTGAAACCCTTCTGCACTTCGCCGCGCGCGCCGAACATGTGGCCAAGACGATCCGTCCGGCCCTGGCGGCCGGGATGTGGGTGGTGTGCGATCGGTTCTACGACTCGACCCTGGCCTATCAGGGGTATGGGCAAGGCGCCGACCTGGATCTGATCGCGGCGCAAATCGGGCTGTTGGGATTGGTGCCGGATCTGACCCTGGTTCTGAATGTGTCGGCGCCAGTGGCGGCGACGCGACTGACCGCGCGGGGGGACGCTCCGGACCGTTATGAGCGTCAGGGTGGGGATTTTCATGCCCGGGTGAACGCGGGGTTCCGCCAGATCGCCGCCGCCGATCCGGCCCGTTGCGCCGTCGTGGACGCCGATTCCGACCTGAAAACCGTTCATGCTCGGCTTATGCGACTGGTTGGCGAGCGGCTGGCCCCCTGACGCTCGTCTGGGTCCGACCGGGCCGAGGGGTCCCATCCGTCCCGGGAAGCACGCGCCGGTTATGCCAACCGACCCCTGATTATTGCGTGGCTTGACCCAGCAACCCGCTCCCTGCCGTTGAAGCGGGGGTTGGCGGATCAAGATCGGCGCTCATGGTGAGGGAATACCGGCGGGTCATTGTTTCCGACCGTCGATATGCCTCGCGCGTCGGGACCGCGGGATGCTCGAAGGTCGGGGTGGCAGGCGCCCCGATCCGTGGCTTCAGCGGCTTGACGACCCGCTTCCGAAGCCCAGGAAACCGGCGGACGGGGCCGGGATATCGGGACCGCCATAGGCGACCGTGCGGGACGACGTCGATTCCCGCGGGGCCGGGCGTGGGGCTGGGGCAGCCTGGGCGCGGGGTGCCGGGCGTGCGGTGGAGGCGGGAGCGGGCTGGTTGGCCGCTCGGGTTTGGGCACCACGCGGTGCGATGGCCCCGCGCATCGACAGCAGCAGGAAAGAGATGTCGTTTCGCCCCAGATCGACGGCCAGATCGGTCGCCGTGATGCCCAGGATATTGATCGCATTCAGGTCGGCGCCGCGGCTGATGGCATCGCGCACCGCCGCGATATCGCCTCGGTTCACGCCGTCGAACATCGCCTCGTTCGGTGGCATGTCCGTGGGCGCGCGTTGCGGGGCGGCCGCCTGTCCCGGACGGGCACCCGGCAGCGCGGGGGGAGGCGAGGGGTCGGCCGGAAACGGATTGACCGTACGGCGGCTGGCGCCCGCGGTCGCTCCGCCCGACGAAACCAGTTGCGCCGCAACCGGAGAGGCCGCGAGAAGCATCGGCACCAGGACTATCCCGGCGGACACGGCCATGGAAAGGGCGTTGCGCGAAGCGCCTATAAGGTTCATCAGATTATTCTACCTCGGTCCTGGGCCGGTCGCCAATCGGCAACCAACGCGGCCTGATGAAATGATTACCGCCGGATCATGGCCAATCGATGTCATTCACGGACTTATAACACCCGACGGAGCCATTGACTCTCCCGACACAGCCTGGCGGGCGCCGGCGCGCCAAACACGCGTCTCTGAATCCGTATGGTTGGTCCGGCCGGGGTGGAATTTTGCGCCATCCAATCGGCGACGACGCATCAACATCCGTTGTCGCCGGCGACAAATGGAGTATGATCCGGGGCAAGCGAGAGTGGCGGAACGGTAGACGCAGTCGGCTCAAAATCGACCGCCTTCGGGCATGGGGGTTCGAATCCCCCCTCTCGCACCAGCAGTTTTGCAGGACCGGCAGTGCGGCCGGGTCTCAGGTATGACCGCCGGCGACCTGTCCCAGTGCCGCCGGACGGGTGATCGCGATTTCCGCCACGGATGGGATTTCGATCAGGCCGTCGCCGCGCAGCCGGGTTAGCGTGCGGCTGACCGTTTCGATCGTCAGCCCCAGGTAATCGGCGATATCGCCGCGGGTCATGCGCAGGGCGAAGCGCCGGCGTGGCGCCTGGCATGCGGCGCCCTCTCGGCTTTGCATGATCAGGAACGACGCCAGCCGCTCCCGCGCCGTCTTGCGCCCCAGCAGCAGCATCTGTTCCTGCGCCGCCACCAGTTCATTGGATGCCACTTCCAGCAGGCGCTTTTCCATCAGCGGGAAATCGTCCAGCAGGGTGCGCAACCGGGGCCGGGAAAAATGGCAATACCGCACCTCGTCGATCGCTTCGGCGCTGAACGCATAGGTATCGGACACCGCGAGACCCAGGAAATGGCCGACACCGACGAATCCGGTGATCTGCCGACGTCCATCCGGCAGCAGCTTGAACAATTTGGCGGTGCCGGCGGTGATGTTGAAGAAGGCGGTGGCGGGTTCCCCCTCCTCGATAAAGCAACCGCCGGGATGAGCGGTGGCGACCGTCGCGGCGCTGGCCAGGCGCGCCATGTCCGCTTCCGGGATCGCGTTGCACACGCTGAATTGACGCGCCGAACAATGGGCGCAGGGTTCGGGCATGGCGATGGTGGGGGATCGGGTGCCGATCCGGTTTCCGCCCAGAGGTCCCATCAGAGGTTCCCATGGGACCCCGCTTGGGGCCCCACGACGATCGGTCGGGTTTGCTTAACGGTCATTGTTACCCTTCGCCCGCCGGTCCTGACCTGACCCGCATCGACTCCCCCGCATTCGGTTGCAGCGACGCCCGCCGAGGCGAACCCCTTTTCCGCCGGCCCATCCAACAGCCAGGGCCAGCAGCTAGAGGCAATGATTGGCATCCCACATTGATCTGGATCAACGCCACGGCCGCTTCGTCTCCGGCAGGTTTGGGGCGTTGGCTGCCTGTCGAGGGTGACGTGATTGGGATGCCCTGTTGGTGGGATCGCCGGTTACCAACCCCTCGGTTATCGAGAGCACCGGGCGAACGGACGCTGACCGCCGATGTCGAGACGGGAACGGGCAGTCGAGGGGCGGCTGCGGACACAACGACATGATGGCTTTTACAATCACCACCCTGGCACAAGATGAGGCTCGTTCGGTCTTTCCGCTGATCCGAGAAGCGGTTCCCGGCCTGGAACTGGCGGCGTGGCTGCGGTTCGCGCGTCAGTTGACGCTGGTCCGCAGGGCGCATATCGGCGGGATCGTCGTGGCGCGCCGGACCGGGCGGGCGTTTCCCAGCGGGCTCTTCTGTTACCGGATCGACCAGGATCTGGCGCTCGGCCGGGTTCTGGTCGCCGAACATTTCGTGGCGGTCGATCTGCTGGACCCGCCCGCCGTGCTGGCCGCGTTGGTGGTAGAGCTGGAAAGCCTCGGCCGCCGCTTCGATTGCGTCGCGGTGCGCAGCGTCGTGCTCGGCCCGGATGGCGCGGTCGCGGGCGGCCTGTCCGCGGCGGGGCATCAGCCGGAGGGGGCGCTGCTGTTCAAACCGCTGATCGCCGTGGCGCCGGCCCAGCCCGTTCGGTCCCGCCCGCCAACCCCGCGGAAGGGCCGAGCGATAGCCGCCGGTTAAATGCCTTCCAGCTTGAACCTAGGCGGCCTCGGCGACCAGGCGGCGCGCGATGGCAATGATGCGATGGGCCTCGCTCCAGAGGCCGTAGGGTTCCAGATGGTCCATCGGTGCCCAATGGACTTCGCTGACATCCGTGCTGGCCACCGGTTCGCCGGATTGCCAGCGGGCGGCGAAATCCAGGATCGTGTAGTGGAACCGCACGCGGCCGTCCTTGTCGCGGCGCACCGTATCGACATAGGCGCAGAAATGCAGGTCGCCGACGGTCAGGCCGGTTTCCTCTTCCAGTTCGCGACGGGCAGCGGCCTCGCAGGTTTCGCCGAGATCCTGGGCGCCACCTGGCAACGTCCAACTGCCGACATTGGGCGGCTTGCCGCGGCGGCACAGCAGGACGTGGTCGTCCTTGATGACGACGATCCCGATTCCGACGAAGGGGCGGGTGGGATATTCGCGATCAGTCATGGTTTCGGTGGCGCGGTCGTGCCCGCGGGCGGTGCGTCGGCTGGGGGGGACGAACCGGTTGCGCTGACCGGTGCGGCGCCCGCAGCCGGGTCGGCGGTCGGCGTGCCCGGAGGTGCCATCGTCGTAGGTGCGACCGGGGTGGACATTGTCGCCGGGTCGGCTCCGGGCGGTGTGCCCGGCGT
>CAMBXJ010000380.1 GCA_945871455.1 Asaia bogorensis | reverse complement strand
ACGACGGCATACGCCCGCGTCCAGTCGGTGCCCCACAGGCAGCGCTCGAAACCCCAGGCATCGAACACGCGGGCCAATGGGTCCCAGATGTCCGCAAAAGGATAGGGCTGATGGGACAGCGTGCAGGCGCCGCTGACCTTGATCACCGCGTTCGGTCGCCTGGCGAGTTCCAGCACCTTCGGCAGGTCGGCCCAGGGCTGCGGCGCCGCCGGCCGCACATGCGGTTGCAGGATGCCCAGATGGTCGATGATGAAGCGCGTGTCGGGGTGACGATCGATCAGCGCCGTGCCCACGTCCAGATTGCCCCAGAACAGGACGTTGACCGGGAAGTCCAGACGCGCGGCCGCACGCAGAATCCGATCGAGACCCGGGTCCGTCGGCTCCCGCCCCGCTTCTTTCGGCAGCATGATACGGATTCCGACCGTGCCCGGCGTCTGCTTCCAATCCGCGATCACATCGGCCACCGCCGGGTCATCGGGATCGACCGGCTTCACGATGGCGAACCGGTCGGGATGGGCATTCCGCACCTCCACCGAATAACTGCCGTCATAGCGGTACAGACCAAAGGCAGAGATGAAGATCGCGCCGTCAACGCCGACCTTGTCCATCGCGGCGACCATCTCGTCGCCCGTGACATGGTCGGGCCAGTTCGGCACGTTGTGCCACGGTCGCTTCTGCGTGTTCGCCTCATAGGCGTGGACCTGCGAATCAATGATCGTCATCGGAGAGGCTCCTCTGTGCCACATGAGCCAGGCAACCATAGCAGCGTGGTGCCCGCGGGGACCAGACTCGGACGACCGATACGGGCGCCGGACGGGGGGATTGGGCACCGAGAGACGCCTAATCCGCGCCCGCCATGACGTGGACGGACCCCGGCGCCGCCGACTACGCAAGCGCCCTCAATGCGGTATGGTCGGGTTCTTCAAGGGGGGCGATGAATGCGCAAGTTTTTCGGGCCGATGGGCACTGTCAGCCGTCTCATCGTCGACAGCGAAATCCTGAAAGGAAACATCCTCGGCGATCCCAGCGCGCGCGCCGTCGATGTTTATGTCCCCGCCGGACACGACGGTCGTGGGTTGCCGCTGCTGGTCGACCTGGTTGGCATAACCAGCAGCGGCCTGTCGCATACCAATTGGGCCGCGTTCCAGGAGAATATGCCCGAGCGTCTGGACCGCCTTATCGGCGAACAGCGCATGCCGCCGGTCGTCGTCGCCTTTCCCGACTGCTTCACCCGGATCGGCGGCAACCAATATGTGAACTCAGCGGCCACCGGTGATTGGGAAACCTTCCTAGTCGGCGAGATGCTGCCTTCGATCGAGCGAAAATTCGGATGCGGTGGCCCGGGCCGGCGTGGCGTATTCGGCAAGAGCTCCGGCGGGTATGGCGCCATCATGCATGCCTTGCGTCATGCGGATATCTGGTCCGCCGCGGCGTGCCACTCCGGCGATATGGGGTTCGAGCTGTGCTACCTGCCGGATATGCCCGCCACACTGCGATCACTCGCCGGCTCCGGCAACTCCATCGAAAAGTGGTGGCGGGGGCTGGAGGACGCCAAAAAGCGACCATACGGCAATTTCACGACGTTGAACGTGCTGGCTATGGCGGCGAGCTACGATCCCGACCCAACTGTCTTCCTCGGTATGCGGCTACCCGTCACGTTCGACACCTGCGAGGTGATCGAAGATCGGTGGGCGAACTGGATGCGCCACGATCCGGTCGTCGCGGTCGAAACCTTGGGTGACAATCTGCGGAAACTGAAGGCCCTCTATATCGATTGCGGCGAAAGGGATCAGTTCAATCTGCTCTTTGGCGCACGCAGGTTTGTGCGACAGCTCAACCGCCTGGATATCGCGCATCGGTATGAGGAGTTCCCCGACAATCACAGCAGTGTCGATTACCGTATGGACGAAAGTCTGCCATTCCTGGTTCAGGCGCTTTCGGCCTGACGCGCCCCGCCACACTTGCGCATGAATTGGAGTTTGGTTTCGGCGGTCCGGTTCGTGATAGAGAAGGCTTCCGCGACGGACTTCGTGTCGTCGGTCAACCAGAACCGGTGGATAATTGCTGGCATGGACGGTACCGCCCCCTCCTCTCCTGGCAGCAGGTCGCGTGATCAGTCTGATCAAAGCGCGTCCCTGATCAAGTGGACCTACGGCCTGGTCAATCGCATCGTCATGGTCCTTGATGCCGTGTTCCTCCTTAGCGGCACGTTTGTGTTCTGGATGGCGTCGTCAACCGACTCGCGACCACTGACCTGGCTGCAGGCGGGCGCGGTGGCGTTCACCATCCTCATCATGTTCCACATCGTCATACGCGGCACCCAGTCGTATCGGGTCGAGCGATACGAGCGTTTCTACCGATCCGTGCTCGACCCCGCGGTCGGGATTCTGCTGGCATCCTTCCCCGCCATGCTGATTGTCGTGGCGTTTCTCCCCAGCGACCGCGCGGCGTCCCAATGGTTGCTTTGGTGGATCGTTGCTGGATTTGCCGCGATCGTTATCGGGCGTCAGGTGGTGCGGCTGATGCTGCGCATCGTGCGCCGCAAGGGCCTGCTGCGCCGCCGCGTCGCCATCGTCGGCGCCGGACGCCAAAGTGAGGAGATCGCGCGTCGTCTGAGCGCCCCCGCCAACCGCGCCGACTACAAGGTGGTCGGCCAAATCGATCCCGCGACCAATGAACTCCGCCGTCCTGGCGTGCGGGAAACCGGCCCCGCCATCGATCTTGTGCGCTATGCCCAGAACTACGGCATCGACATGGTGGTCGTCGCCCTTCCCTGGGAAAAATCGACCGAGATCCTGGCCCTGACCCGGCGCCTGCAATGGATCGCGGCGGATGTCGTGGTGCCGGTCGATGTCGGTGGCCTGCGGCCGCAATTCACCCAGCAGCCCGCGATCTCGGATGGGGCGGTGCTGCAACTGATGCATCGCCCGTTCAAGGGCAGCCAGGGCCTGTTCAAGATCGTGGAAGACTATCTGGTTGCGTTGGTCGGCCTGATCGTGACCTTCCCGATCATGGTGGCGGCCGCTATCGCGGTGAAACTGGAAGGCAGCGGGCCCATCCTCTTCAAACAACCCCGCGTCGGCTTCAACAGCAAACCGTTCATGATGTACAAATTCCGCACAATGACGGTCGACCTGACCGATGACGGATCGCGCGGCACATCGCGCGACAGCCAACGCATCACCCGGGTCGGACGCTTCCTGCGGCGGACCTCCATCGACGAATTGCCACAACTGGTTAACGTGCTGCGTGGCGAAATGTCGGTCGTCGGTCCACGCCCCCATGTCCCGAACATGCTGGTGGGCGAGGGGGTCTATTCCGAAGTGGTGCAGCAATACGCGGCCCGCCATCGCATCAAGCCCGGAATCACCGGCTGGGCGCAGATCAACGGCATGCGGGGCGGCATTGATTCACTGGAAAAAGCCAAACGCGGCGCTGATCTCGACCTGTATTATATCGCCAACTGGTCGCCAAAGCTGGACATCAAGATCATGCTGCGGACCGTGCTCGTTGGCCTGGTCGGACGCAATGTGTTCTGATACCGACCGACGTGACTATTGACCGATGCAACGCCCCGCCCGTCAAGCCCGGCAATGACGGTGTGGGGACGCCGATCGGTCGTCGGTTAGGTCAGCTGGTATGACAGGCCGGCTGCCCCTCGTGACACTGGCCGTTGCCCTGATTTTGGCCGCGCTCGCCTGGTCACCCGCCACCCGAGCCACGGACCTGCCACCCCAGGTCTTCGCCGCCTACCACGATAGCTGGAGCGAACCGCCCGCCACCTCCCCCGCGGCCACCACGATTGCTCGCCTGCCACCCTACATCGATGTCGTCATGCTTGCCTTCGCCAAGCCCGATCTGGTCTATCGCAACGATCTGGACCTGACGGGAACCGGATTGGAGTACCGTATCGATGGCGCCATGCTGCGTGACGCCATCGCGTTGCTGCGCCATCGCAACCCCGCGACCCGCGTAATCTTAAGCGTTGGGGGCGCGACTTACCGGTCCTGGCGACGGCTGAATGTCGATGGGCTGGTGGCGTTGGTGCGGGATCTGGGCCTCGACGGGATCGACTGGGACTATGAGCCCGACAATCCAGACTGCCACACCAACACGGCGGGACGCATCGCCTGCGCCACCGACCAAAGCTGGCATCGACTCGTCCTGCTCGGCCGGCGCGCATTTCCTCGGCCGGCGCTGATGACGGTATCGGTGTGGAGCGTCGGGGCCTACGGTGAAGGCGAATTCCGGCGGGCATTGCCGCGATCCCGTTACACCGGTTCGATGCTTGGGGTGCTGCGGTCCGCCTGGGCCTCCGAGATCGACCTGGTATCCATCAACGCCTATGACGCCGGACCGGATTTCCAGCCTTTGGAAGCGTTTCGTGCCTACCGCGCCGTCTGGCCCGGGCGGCTGGCGCTGGGTGTGGA
>CAMBXJ010000379.1 GCA_945871455.1 Asaia bogorensis | reverse complement strand
TGCTGGTGGAACTGGCGACGCCGCGGCCGAATGCCGGTCTGCGCCAGTCGATGGAAGACGTGCTGGAGAAGGCGCTGACCGATGGTGTCGTCATCGATGCCGCGGTCGCTGAATCGGACGCGCAACGGGCGGCGATCTGGCGTCTGCGGGAAGAACATTCGGAAGGTCAGAAACGCGAAGGCGCCAGTGTGAAGAACGATGTGTCCGTTCCGGTGTCGAAAGTGCCGGCGTTCATCGGAAAGGCAACGATCGCGTGTCAGGCGCTGATCCCGGGCATCCGTCCGGTGCCATTCGGCCATATGGGCGACGGCAATATTCATTTCAACCTGGAACAGCCCGTGGGCGCCGATCCCGCCTGGTTCCTGGACCAGGATCACGCGCTGATGGAGGCGGTGAATGACGTGGTGCGGGAATTCGACGGCAGCTTCTCGGCCGAACACGGGATCGGCAAGCTGAAACCCTATATGATGCCCGATTGGCGGGGCGGCGCGGAACTGGCGCTGATGCAGCGCATCAAGGCGGCGCTGGATCCGATGGGGCTGATGAACCCGGGCAAGGTCTTGCCGTAGGGGCGGGCGCGGGGGCGCCTGAACGCCGAGCATCCGGGATACCTGCGGGCGATGCCGAACCGAACGAAGGCCAGGGGACGCAATTCAAGGGACGCAATTCAAGGGGCGCAGTTCTGGGAGCGCAGTTCAGGGAGCGCAATTCAGGGACCAAGCCACGTGGTTGTGGTGGTAGAATGTTGGAAATGGCTCTTACAGCGCGATCTGTTGGAAGTGCTTGGCTTCGGTCTGCGTGGCGACCCGAAGAACCGCCGGTAGCGGTGCCGCCGCCTCGCTTCTTCGCGCCCTTCGTGTCTTCGTGGTGGAGAATCGCGGTGCTGACCCAGCCCCCCTTGCCTGTCAGGGAGAGACCCATTGGTTCGGGATACCACCAACGGCGGCTCCGCGCTTCTCACCACGAAGACACGAAGACACGAAGCAGGGGCAGGTGGACCCGGCCGCCGGCTGAAATCAGTCTCCCAACAGATAGTGCTACAAGAGCCTTGAAAATTTCGCCTGGTTGATGGAGAGGCCGACATGGCAAATGTGAACGTTCTGCCGGACTGGGATGCCCTGGCATTCCTGTCCGCAATGACCTACGCGGACGGCAAAATATTTGCCGCCGGTGCGATCTTTGCCGTCGGACCGGAGCTTACCGCCGACAGCTACACAGTCACCAATCCGGACGGAACCACCGTCCAGTTTTCCGGCGACGGGTTTCTCTATGATGCTCTGCAAGATCGTTTCAGCGGCGCGGTTACCCGTGTCGATGTTATCGGCATAGCGGGCCCGTCGGGTCCCTTGACGTTCGACCTCACATCGCCAGTCACCTACGCGATCAGCTTTATTGATGTGAATGTTTGGCTCGGGGACATCATGGATGCGTGGCGTCTCGTGGGCGATGTCCCACATATGCCTGCGGCGTTGCTGTTGGACGACGCGGATACCATGTTTGGCGGCCCGGGCAGCGATGTCCTGACCGGCTATGCCGGGAACGATACGATCAGCGGCGGCGACGGCGCCGATCTGATCGATGGCGGCTCTGGATCCGACACGGTTGATTACACGCAGGAGGGTGACGCCGACTCGCGCGCGGGTGTTTTCGTGGACCTGGCCACCGGTGGTGCGCGCGACCGCTTTGGGAACATGGATCAACTGGCCGACATCGAAAATGTGATCGGCACCGACGGTTTACAGCCCGGCGGCGCGACCTGGAGCGACGCGCTGTACGGGTCCGACACCGCCAACTTCCTGGACGGACGCGAGGGCAATGACGAACTTGTCGGTCGGGACGGCTTCGATACGCTCGTCGGGGGGCTCGGTTCGGACTGGCTGACGGGCGGTGACGGAGCGGACGTCTTCGTCTTCGAAGGCGCCAGCATCCTGTCGGGAGAATTCGATATCATCTGGGACTTTGTCCCAGGCTTCGACGCCATTTGGCTGCCGGCCCACATGGCCGAAAGGACAGCCATCGTTCAGGAGGAAAGCCAGGTCACCGTCTATTGCGACACAGGGGACGGACTATTCGCCATTGGCGTCGTCGGCGGCGCATCAGTCAACGACGTCACCGGGGGCGTTTTCTACGTTTGAACCAAAATCTCGGTTCGCGCCGCCGGGATCATTCCACCGTTACCAACTGCCGATCCTTCATGAACCCAACCAAAGACCGCCCCCCCAACTTCGGCCCATGCGCGTGCAGATGGCACGAAGCCACCCCGCCGCCTTCGACCTGAACCTTCGGCGGAGCCTCCTTCGAGCAAATCTCCATCACAAACGGACACCGAGTCCGAAACCGACACCCACTCGGCGGCGACATCGGGCGTGGCAGATCACCCCCCAAGATAATCCGATGCACGGTCCGTTGCCGTTCCAGATCCGGAAGCGGCACCGCCGGAATCAATGCCGCCGTGTAAGAAAGACGTCGCTTCAGAGATCAGGACATTGGCCGGAACTGCAGATGTGACACGCAAATTCAACTGCTCGGATGGCCAGGGAAATTTATTTATCCTCGATCGTATGCTATTTTCTCACATGGCACTGACTTGTTTCGAGGAGACTTTGGGGCATGCGTCAATCATTCCGGTTGCCAATTCCGGAAATCGAGGAATCGGCACGTTTTTTGGATGCCGCTGTTTCGGCGCACGCGGCTGGCAAGCGCCAAATTGCCAAGGAATTGCTTCGCCTATCCGATAGTAAGGCCATCTGGGATTGGACGGATTCCATTTGGGGCAAGAGAAGCCCTTATACTCAATACCGTCCTATCCAGAACCCCCTGCCTACCCTACCCAAAGATCAACGCTCCACTCCCCGCGACGCAACTTTAGAAACTAAACGTCTGGTCCATGCAAGGGACGGGTATTATTGTAGATTCTGTAAAATACCTGTTGTAAGAAGTGAAATAAGGTCAAAAATACAAAAAGAATATCCGGAATCTGTTCCGTGGGGAGCCAAGAACACGCTTCAACATGCTGCATTTCAATGCATGTGGGCTCAATATGATCACATCATACCCCATGCTCGTGGGGGCACCAGCAGTATTGACAACATCTACCTGACTTGTGCGGCATGCAATTACGGACGCGGCAATTATCTTTTGGAGGAGGTCGGTTTATTGCACCCAACCGACCATGATGCCCGTCGCGGCGACTGGGACGGACTTGAACGCTTTGCATGATCTGTGCAGGGGACGAGCCAGAACGTCCTAATGAATTTGGGCCGCCTCGCTCCCCCCTACTCCACCGTCACCAACTGCCGATCCTTCATGAACCCAACCATAGACCGCCCCCCCAACTTCGGCCCGGGCGCGTGCAGATGGCACGAAGCCACCCCGCCGCCCTCGACCTGAACCTTCGGCGGGGCCTCCTTCGAACAAATCTCCATCACGAACGGACACCGCGTCCTGAACCGGCACCCACTCGGCGGCGACATCGGGCTGGGCAGATCGCCACCCAGAATGATCCGATGGGCATTCCGTTGCCGTTCCGGATCCGGAAACGGCACCGCCGAGATCAGTGCCGCCGTGTAAGGATGCGCCGGCTGATCATACACCCGACCGCTCGGACCGGTCTCCACAATCTCCCCCAGATACATCACCGCGACCCGAGGGCTCATCAGCCGCACCACCGACAGATCATGCGCCACCAGCAGGAACGCGGTCCCGGAATCCCCCTGGATCTTCTTCAGCAGGTTCAGGATCTGGCTCTGAGTCGAAACGTCCAGCGCACTGACCGGCTCATCCAGCACCACCAGGTCCGGATGCAGCATCATCGCCCGCGCGATCGCGATGCGCTGGCGCTGGCCGCCGGAAAATTCGTGCGGATAGCGCACCGCATATCCCGCATGCAGGCCGACCGATTCCAGCATTCGCCCGACCATCGAACGCCGCTCGTCCTTCGAGACGTCGGCATGCACGACCAGCGGTTCCTCCAACAGTTGCGCCACCGTCATGGACGGGTT
Organism: Asaia bogorensis; assembly: GCA_945871455.1. GTDB lineage: Bacteria > Pseudomonadota > Alphaproteobacteria > Acetobacterales > Acetobacteraceae > Rhodopila. Next base: position 470 of record CAMBXJ010000379.1, on the reverse strand, counting down.
CAGCGACGAATACGGGTCCTGAAACACCATCTGCATGCGCTTGCGCAGTGCCCGCAGTTCCGCGCGACTGGCACCCGCCACATCCGTCTCGCCCAGCCGCACGGTACCCGACGCGACATCGATCAGGCGCAGGATCGCCAGCCCCGCGGTGGACTTGCCGCTGCCGGATTCCCCCACCAGACCCAACGTCTCTCCGGCCGCGATTTCCAGCGACACATCGTTAACGGCATGCAACTTCCTCTGCGGACCGAAGAACCCAGTAGACCCGACATCGTAGGTGACATGCAGGTTCTCCACCCGCAGACAAGGCTTGACACTCATGCTGGCACCATCGTGGCTCTTCCCAGGGTCGGGCGCAGTTCTTCGGTCAACGCACAACGCACCAACCCGTTGTCGACCGATGTCAGGGACAGCGCCCCCGTCGTGCACGGCCCCTCCCGCCGATACCCACACCGCGGATTGAACCGGCA
>CAMBXJ010000378.1 GCA_945871455.1 Asaia bogorensis | reverse complement strand
CTGCCGACGCCGACGGCGGTGCGGAGGTAGACAAGGTTTTCCTGGAAGCCCTCGGGGCCCATCTGCTTCCACCAGTCGATGTAGCCGGGGTGCCAGGTTTCGAGGGCCTTGCGCACGCGCAGGTCATCCGCGAGGCCAACATTGTTGGGAATGAGGCCATTGTAGTCGATTGCGGCGGAGTCCGGCATGGCGGTGGCCTTGGGTTGGGGGGTCCCGGGGTGGTTAGAGGGGAGTATAGCGGATTGGGGTGGCGGATCGAAGCTTTCCTGCCTTTCGGCGATGGGTCGGATTGCACGTCCACTTTGGGTAGATTTCGCGCGCTCAGCCACCAGGTGGCCCAGGCGCACCATCAGGAGTCGCGGGGCGCCATCGCGGATCGGGGTCCCGGGGCGGCATCAAATCCCGGACGGCCGGCTCGGCTGACTGCGACATTGCATCTGATGCACGAAATTCAATCCAGCCAAGGCGGGGTCAATTCCGCCGCCCTGGCGGGCAGATCACCGGCCCGGCGTGCCCGTGATCACGAAGCTGCCGCCGCGATGGCGAACCAGCAGTTGGGCGGCCGGGCCAGGCAGGTGCATGGCAAATTCCGCCGCCGGCGTCTGGCCCATGGCGCCGGCATTCCACAGCGGCGCGGCAGCGGGCAGTGCCGCGCCAACCGTCAGCCCGTCCGGATCATCGACCTGGCATAGCGCCGCGAAAGCCGAATTGGATCGCTCGATGCACCCGTCCGCATCGACCAGCGCCACCGGCGTGGCCGAGGTCTGCAATATCGCCCAATAAAGATCGGACTCGGCTCTTTTCCGGTCCAGCTCGGCACGCAGTGCCCGCACGGTGATGGCGTTGAGCACCATCTTAGAAAGCATCTCCAGCTTCCGCTGGTCATCGCGATCAAACCGTTCACGCGGATCGGGCGAGATGATACAGAGCGTCCCGATCGGATAACCGGTCGGGAGCCAGATGGGAGCGCCGGCATAAAACCGGACATGCGGATAACCGGTCACCAGCGGATTGTCGTGGAAGCGTTCGTCCGCCGCCGCATCAAGCACCACGAATGACCCGTGTGCCAGAATCGCATACCCACAGAATGATATGTTGCGCGGCGTCTCAGCCGCGGCGAGCCCGGCGCTTGCCTTGAACCACTGCCGATCGCTATCAACCAGAGAGACCAGACAGATCGGGACATCGAACAGGGTCCGGCCCAATTGTACGACATTGTCGAAATCCTCGTCCGGCGCCGTGTCGAGCAGACACAGTGACCGCAGAGCTTCGAGCCGGAACATCTCATCCGGCGGTTCGGAAGCAGGCTTCATGACGCTGTCTCTTTCCAACGGCTCCGAGGTATGTCGAAAACCGTGTAAATCATTGAGACCGTGCCGGAATCGTTATGGAATGGCAACGTGAGAACCTCAAAATCCTTCGTATCGCTTCTATTGACGATCATGCCGCGCTCGCAACTGGGTTGGCCGCTCCGGACGTTACCACGCGGCCACGAAGCCAATCCCACCCGGTCATATGGCATACTGGCGGGATCGAGGGGGCTGCCGGGATTCAGATTGGGCAGCATCGGCCTGACCCCGACACCCGCATGCATCACCAGAGCCTGTGTCTGCGCACTGGACATGAACAACACGACCGCGAAGTCCTCGCCAGCCTTCACAGGCGGGGCCGCTGAAAATGCTTCGAAGGTTCGCATGTGCGGGCTGCGCGCCGGGCCGCGTCGCAGCAACCATTCACCATGGACCTGCCGCAGCCTGGCCGATACGACATCGATCCATTTTATCACGCGTCCGATGCCCCTGTCCGACATGACAGGGGCCAATCGCCACCCATGGTCCCTGTCGGAATATAAACCGCGGCGGATATCGGCAAACGCCAGTCACAAACCCACCGACGACGGTCGCGCCACGGCGTTACCCCGACCGCACGCCGCACCGCCCTTGGAGAGTATCTCAGCAGCCACATACTTTTCACCGTGCACTCAAGGACGGCAATGCGCCGGTCCGTACGTGCAAGAGATGCTAACGCGTGATGATGAACAATTGGTTAAGCTGGAATCGTCCATGCCTCCGGTGCGCCTGGACCCTGACATTCGCCTCACCGGACGCGCGACACGAACGGCACGAGGCCGAGCCTCGACAGCGCCCAGGGGGACCAATCGATGGGAGCCGGCAATGTTACGCTCGCGCCAACGTGCTGCCGCACAGGCGACAACCACGGTAACCGGCGGTGGCAGCCCGTCCCAATTGAACCGACCTGACCGGGTGCTTTGCAACCCTTGTCACCGTGGAGGCTTCACTCGTATCGGTCAGACAATAGTTGCATTGGGACGACGCCGCCGCCCGCGGAGCTTCTTTCAGTTCACGTCACACCATAAAAACCAAGTGCGCCGCCGGCCATCACCTGATGCTTCGCCTCGGCGGATAACGGCCCAAGCCGGTCACGCATCAACTGCGGCGCGCCCGGGAAGAACCCGTCCTGATGCGGGTAGTCGGTCGCCCACATGATCTTGTGCGGACCGATATAGTTGGCCAGCACGCCGATGCTGTTCTCGACGGGCTCGAAGGAAATCCAGCAATTGCGCTGAAACAACTCGCTTGGGCGCATTTTCGGCGCGCTGTCATTGAACCCCTTGTCGTCGAAATGCCGGTCCATGCGATCAAGCCACGGAGCAATCCAGCCGCCGCCGGACTCCAGGAAGGCGACGCGCAGTTTCGGGTGACGATCAACGACCCCGCCCCAGATTACGCTGAGTGCCGCGAGCATCATCTCCATGGTGTGGGAGATCATATGCCGGGCACCACGGTCGCCCTCGAAACGATCGACACCGACGGTGGGCATCGCGTTGGTCGAGCCCTCGTGGAATCCGATCGAGAAATCGAGGTCTTCGGCCAGCCGCCAGAACGGCGTGTACATCGGGTCGCTGAGCATCTTCTTGCCGTGATACGGATTGGGCCGCAAAAACCCCCCGCGCATCCCAAGCACGTCACGCGCGTGGCGCATCTCCTCCATCGCGAGTTCGACCGACTGCATCGGCAGCATCGCAACGCCGAACAACCGATCAGGATACGGCTTGCAGTAATCAGCCAGCCACCGGTTGTATGCTCGGCACATCGCGCCGGCCAAATCGGGGGCCTCGACCGCCCCGGAGAACAGGCCGAGGCTTGGGTAAAGGAACGCGGCGTCGATTCCGTCAAGGTCCATATCAACGATGCGGGCGTGCGGGTCGAACCCGCCCTTGCGCCCTTCGGCGTATTTCAGGCTGTCGAGTTTGACCTCGCCCTGACGAACCCCGACGGAACCGAGGCTGCCGATGCCCCGCGGATTGCCGAGCAGCTTGCCCTCAACGGAGAGTCTTTCCTTCCCATTGTCATCTATGACAAACCGTGGCCGGCGCTCACGGAATGCAGGGTCGATATAGTCATCCCACAGCGTGAGCGGCTCAAGAATGTGGCCGTCGGAGTCGACAGTATTATATGGTCGTGCCATTGCCATTTCCTCCTGGGTTGTGGAACCCAGGCCACGGTAGCGCGGCGGCTACAGCGCGGCTAGTCCGTGCCATTCACACAGTCAAACCGCGGTTATTTTGGAACACTTGGGATCGACCGCCGTGGCGCAAGGGACGCTGCGCCAACCGTGTCATCGGGCCGTTGCCCCCTTCAAACCCGCCGCAAATCAAACTCCGGCCGCTGCCCACTCCCATACCGCTTCAAAGACCCAGACTCCCCCACCGCATTCGGGCGCTGGAAAATCCAGTTCTGCCACGCCGTCAACCGCCCGAAAATCCGGGTCTCCATTGTCTCCGGCCCAGGCACCCGCAAATTCGCTTCCAACCCGGTCAGCGCATCGGCCGAGAAGGACGCTCTTTCTTCCAATAACAACCGCACCTCATCATCCCAATCCACTGCATCGTAGGCGAAGCTGACCAGCCCCATCGCCTCGGCCGCCTCCGCCGACAGCGTCTCGCCAATCCGGGAAAGCGCCAGATCGACGCTCTCAACCTCCCCCAAAAACCGCGTTTGCAGACGGGTCAGCGCGTTGCCCATCGGATAGGCACCGAAATTCAACGCCGACAGATGCAGCGCCGCCGCAACCTCCCCCGCCCCAGCCCCATCGCGCATCAACGACCGATCGGCGGCAAACACCAACTCGCACAGACTGCCGGCGAAACAACTCCCCGGCTCAATCAGCGCCACCAGACTGCGAGACGTCATGTCGATCCGCTTGAACACGCGCTTCAGCAGATGACGGATTTCCCGCACCAGCCAGTCATCCCGATGCGCCTCCAACAGAGCATCCACCGCCAGCGCCAAAGCCGGATCGCCCGCGGTCCGAAACACGAGCACGCCCAATTCCGGCTCGTTCAACCGCAGATGCAGGATCGCGTCGTCCAGCGCGCGCGCCATCGCCAGCGGCCAGAACCCCGCCCCCGCCGCGTGCACCCCTGCCAGGTCGGCGGGCACCGAGTCTGGCCCCGA
>CAMBXJ010000377.1 GCA_945871455.1 Asaia bogorensis | reverse complement strand
GCAATCGCCGCCGTCCGCCGCGTACTGTGGACGCCAGAGGGTTTTTCAATGTCCCGGCAAGGGCATGAAAGCGTGGAAATTCCCGCGGCTTTGTTACAACGCTTTGTGCAGACTCTATGCTGGGCAGCGTGAATTGCGGAGAGTCGAGCTGAGTGTCTGGACCAGAAGAACGACCCACTGCCCTCGTTGAACCGGTTGATCCCTGGTAGACATTCCGCCCCGGCTACGCAACGCCTTCGAGCCGGCGGACTCGCGCGCGACGGTAGAGACCCGCAAAAACGCGGCCGGCGCCATGATCACGCCTCCACCAGTTTTCTGATCAGGGCGCTCGCCGACGGGGTGGCCCAGTTGGCGCCACCCTCCAGACGAGCGCGATCACGGCCGAGGCGATCGATGATGACGGTGGTGGGCAGGCCGCGCACCTTCCAGGCCCGCGCCATGGCGCCTCTCGGGTCGAGCAGCACCGGCAGGCTGGCCAGGCCCCGGGCGCGCAACCACGGCTCCACCACGCCAACACCACCGCGGTCGGAGGACAACGGCAAAACCGCGATGTCGTGCGGGGCCAGGGTTTTCGACAGCGCGGCCAGGGCGGGCATCTCGGCCACGCACGGCGCGCACCACGTGGCCCAGAAGTTGATCACCATTCCGCGTCCGCGAAATTCGGCGATGCGATGCTCATTGCCCTCGGCATCCACGAACACCGCGTCTGCCGGTTCGGCAGGCGGTTCGGTCGGCACCAGCCTCGCGGCCAGATCGGCCAACGCCTCGGCGCGCGGTTTGCGCGGGCTCCCTCCGGCGGCTAGGGTCCCGCTCACCACCGCCAGGACCGTTCGGCGGGAGATTGAACTCATGCTGAAAGCGCCTCCGTGAACGACACGCCAGATCATCGGCCCAAACACACCGATGGACCAGATCGCCGCAACGAGCCAGCCAATCCGCAGTGGGGCGGCCGCTTTGCCGCCGGACCCTCGATTATCATGCGGGAGATCAACGCCTCCATCGGATTCGACCGGAAACTCTGGCGCCAGGATATCAGGGGCTCGCTCGCCCACGCGGCGATGCTGGCCAAGACCGGCGTGATCAGCCCCGAGGATCAGAGCGCGATCAAGGGGGGCCTGGAGGCGATCGCCGCCGAGATCGACGCGGGGCGGTTTTCGTTCGACGCGGCGCTCGAGGACATCCACATGAACATCGAGGCGCGCCTGACCGAGCGCATCGGGGAGGCCGGCAAGCGCCTGCACACCGCGCGCAGCCGCAACGACCAGGTCGCCACGGATTTTCGTCTATGGGTGCGCGATGCGATCGACGGGCTGACGGCGCAGATCGGCGACGTGATGCAGGGCCTGGCCGAACGCGCCGCCGCCCATGCCGCCGACCCGATGCCCGGGTTCACGCATTTGCAGACCGCGCAACCGGTCACCTTCGGCCACCACATGCTGGCCTATGTGGAAATGCTGGATCGCGACCGCGGCCGGCTGGCCGACTGCCGCAAACGGCTGAACGTCTCGCCGCTGGGATCGGCCGCGCTGGCCGGGACGTCCTTCCCGATCGACCGGCACATGACCGCCACCGCGATGGGGTTCGACCGGCCGTCCGACAACTCCTTGGACGCCGTGTCGGACCGCGATTTCGCGCTGGAGTTTCTGTCGGCGGCGGCGATTTCGGCGATGCATCTGTCGCGCCTGGCCGAGGAAATCGTCATCTGGTGCAGCGCGCCTTACCGGTTCATCCGCCTGAGCGATGCGTTCACCACCGGCAGTTCGATCATGCCGCAGAAGCGCAATCCGGACGCGGCGGAACTGGTGCGCGCCAAGACCGGGCGGATCAACGGCGCCCTGGTCGGTCTACTGACGGTCATGAAGGGCCTGCCGCTGGCCTATGCGAAAGACATGCAGGAGGACAAGGAGCCGGTGTTCGACGCGGCCGAAGCCTGGGCGCTGTCCCTGGCCGCGACCGCCGGCATGGTGCGCGACATGACGCCCGACACCGCCAGGATGCGGGAATTCGCCGGGTCCGGCTTCGCCACCGCGACGGACCTGGCCGACTGGCTGGTCCGCGTGTTGCGCCTGCCGTTCCGCAACGCCCATCACGTCACCGGGCGGCTGGTGGCCATCGCCGAATCCCGCGGCCTCGACCTGGCCGGCCTGTCGCTGGCGGATATGCAGGCGGTGGAGGCCGGAATCACGGACGACGTGTTTTCGGTGCTGACGGTTGACGCCTCGGTCGCCTCGCGCACCAGCCATGGCGGAACGGCACCGGCGAATGTCGCGCGGGAGGCGGCGCGGTGGCTGGAGATATTGGCATGAGCAGCGGTTGGCGCTCTGACGGCGAAAGCGCCGGCATGACCCGTGATTGGCGTCCACATCATTCGACAACGTGCGTTCCGAGGATGGGCGAACCGGCGATCACCGGTCGGGGCGTGGTCCATGCAGGCTCCGATGTCGCGGTAAAGCTCGGAACACGCCTCGGGACAGTGCGCATTCCAGCAACCCCGCCCCCGCTCGGCCTGCATCGGTCGAGAACAACCGCGGCGCACGTCCTACTGGCGATCCTTCCCGCCGCCCGATCGCCGCGACGCACGCTCCCCGCGATCCTGCTGCTGCTGACGCTGGGCAGCCTGGCGGCATGCGGGAAGAAGGGGCCGCCGGAACCTCCCGGCCCACCCGAGAAAGTTACCTATCCAAGGATTTACCCGACCCGTTGATGCACCGAGCGCGCCTTGCCAACGCCTTGTCACGATCCATCAGCGACCGGGCGCGGCCCCGCGATGGCGGGAAGCGCCAGACCGCCGCCGGTCGGCTTGCCTCGATCAGATCGGCGCGATCAGCAGGTCAGCAGTTCCACCGGTTCGATGAATTCCCCGTCCCAAGGCTGGCGGCTGGCGCGGATATTCCAGGTGGCGGCCAGATCGGCGCAGGCGCCGATCCCGGGGCGAGCGGCGTCAACCGGTGCGATGGTCGGTCCGCCGGTATCCCGCGCCGAAGCGGTCAGCAGCATTGCCTCCACCGGCCCGCGCAGGCGGATGAACCCATCCGCGGGCGCGAAGACGCCGGCCACCGTCACGCCTTCCGGCAGATGCCGGGTCAGCGTGAAAAGGTCGCTGGCCGCGGCCCCGTGCGCTCCGACCGCCAGATCACCGGTATCGGGCGTCAACATGCCGATACAGGTCATCGTCGGCGCCAGGTCGATCGGGGCCATCGCGCCGACGCCACGACCCATCCCGGTGCGAGACACGGTCAGGTATTCGCCGTCGCGCCCCCAGCGGGCGACGATCAGCCATTCGTTGCTGGTTTCGCGGCGTCGTTGCGACTGGCAGGGGCGGGCGGTGCCGATTTCCGCTGCCATAGCGACCACAAATCCCACATAACCCAAGGACATCTCCCATGGCTGGGCCGATCCGGCGCCAAACCTCACGATGGGGTGATGGTGCCGTTGGGGTCGTTCCTAGTCGGATTGGCTCCTGATGAGTGTAGTCCACATCACAGATTCACGGTCGAATCGGAAAATTCTCCCATAGGTTGTATTGATGGTCAGTGACGACCCTCGGGAGATGTTTCGTCAGGCGGCCGGCCTGCTGTCCGGTGACCCACCGGTCGCACCGGCAGGCGCCGGCGCCACGGGGTTGCTACAGGCGTTGGGCTATGACCGACCCGACCCCGCCATCGCGGACCAGTCCGGCGACGAAACCGCCCATCGCACGAAATTGCTGATGGCAGCAGCCAGCTTTCAACGCCTTTTTCAACTGGACTCGGAAGCCGCGCCCGGCTTGGTCTTTTTTGGCGCCGAACTTGCGACGCCATCCCCGCTGTCGGCGTCCGGAGTCGGGCTTACGTTTCGTGCCGGGTTCGAGGGATGTGTCGGCGAGGGGATCGAATTATCATCGCAATTCTCCGAAATTAACGCGAATTTGACACTCGATCCGCCGCCCGGCGGTGCCCGATGGGACCCCTGCTGTTTCCAGGCGGGCCATTCCCCCATTGGCCATTCCCACCTGGGTCAGTCCCACCAGGGCCATTCCCCCATTGGCCATTCCCACCTTGACCATTCCCTTCTGGGCGTCCCCGCCGACACGCCAACCGACTGGTGCCTCGCGCATCGCCTCAGCGACGGCAGTGCCGTTCACGTGCCCACGGACCTGGTGGTGCGCCGGGGCGACCAACGCAAGCTTCTGGCACCCTATCCGTTGAGCATCGGCTGTGCCGCGGGTCGATCCCTCGCGGCGGCGACCCTTCATGGACTGCTGGAATCGATCGAGCGGGATGCCGCCGCGCTCTGGTGGCGGGGTGGGCGTCGGGCGCGTCTTTTGCCGTTCGATTATCCGGTGATGGCGCATGCGTCGCTTGTGCTCGCGGCTGTTCGCCAGGACCAACGGCGGCGGCGGACCTGGCTGCTGGACATCACCAGCGATCTCGGTGTGCCCTGCGTGGCCGCCGTATCGGTCGACCCGGATGGGTTCGGCTTCGCCTGTGGCGTCGCGGCCCGAATGACCTTGTGGGCCGCCTCA
>CAMBXJ010000376.1 GCA_945871455.1 Asaia bogorensis | reverse complement strand
GGACGAAAGGGGGCCGACACGGACGTTGGAACGCCATGGTCGGCCCCCTTTCGTCCCTGACCCAAAAGAAGGCATCCAAGGCCCAGCCTTGGTGGGGGTCGAGGGGGCAAAGCCCCTCGCGGGGTTTGGGGCAGCGCCCCGACCCTTTCTTTCCCTAGACCGATTGCCCTCCGCCGCCCCACGTGGCACGGTCGCCGCTCCGAGGAAACCCCCAGCCGTACGGACAGTCTCGTGACCCTGATTCTGGCCAGCCGCCCCAATGTCTATTCCTGCAGCCCGCTCGACCGCATCGCCACCAGGCGAGAGGACCAAGCCTGGATCGAGCAGCAATTGCACGACCCGGGATCTCTGTTCGTGCCGGTCTGGCGCAACCGCAACCTGGTCAGCGGCATGGACCAGGGCAGCCCGGAAGCCGTCTACATCACCGGGGAAGCCGCCGGTTCGCTGAAAATGCAGAATGGCCCCTGGGCCTTCCTGGGGCTGCTGGACGGCAAGGCGGTGTTCGCGATCGATGTCAGCACCGCCGACGATCCCATTCCGCTGCTGCCGGAAACCCTGGGCCAGTTCGTCGACCTGCGCTCGGTCGGTTGGGGCGTGCCGCGGCCGGAAGCCTCCGTCCTGGCGCATGCCCGCGGGCTGATGCACTGGCGCGCGCGCCACAAATTCTGCGGCGTCTGCGGCAGCGTGTGTGAGGTCAAGACCTCCGGCCACATGATGCAGTGCACCGCCTGCGAGGCACAGCATTTCCCGCGCACCGATCCCGCCGTGATCATGCTCGTGCACCAGGGCGACCGCGCGCTGCTGGGCCATTCCACCCGCTTCCCGCGCGCCAAGATGTACTCGACCCTGGCCGGCTTCGTCGAACCGGGCGAAACCTTGGAAGAAGCCGTCCGCCGCGAAGTGCTGGAAGAAGTCGGCGTGACCTGCGGCGACGTGTTCTACCACTCCAGCCAGCCCTGGCCGTTCCCCGGCAACATCATGCTGGGCTATTACGCCCATGCGCTGACCGAGGACATTACCATCGACCCGGAGGAACTGACCGACGCGCGCTGGTTCACCCGCGATCAGATGCGCAACAGCGACCAGCACGGGTTCCAGTTGCCGCGCGTCGACAGCATCGCTCGCCGCCTGATCGAAGACTGGCTGGACGCGAACTGATGGCGGACGAACCCGATCTGCTGACGATCGGGTACGAAGGCTGCACGATCGACGGCGTCCTGAAGACCCTGGTGGATGCCGGGGTCGGTCTGCTGATCGACGTGCGCGCCGTGGCGGCGTCCCGCAAACCCGGCTTTTCCAAACGCCAGCTCGCCGCCGGCCTGGACGAAGCCGGCATCCGCTATGTTCATCTGCAAGGCCTGGGAACGCCCAAACCAGGGCGTGACGCGGTTCGCGCCGGCCACCCGGAGCGGATGGAACCGATCTTCCGCGAACACATGACATCCGACCGCGCCCAGGCGGAACTGGCCCAGGCCAAAGTCCTGGCGCGCGAGCAGCGGGCATGCCTGCTGTGTTTCGAGCGCGACCACATGACCTGCCACCGGCGCCTCGTCGCGGAAATGGTCACCGCGGAAACCGGTCAGGCCGTCACCCACCTGATGGTGCCCAGCATGATCACGCTCGGCGGAACGTAACAGCGGGTAATCCCGACCGACGCTACCATGGATCGATAGTTCGGCTGGTATTAATCCCGCGATCAAACAAAAGGCCGGAGCGGTTTGCCGTTTCCAATCAGCGCGAAACCGTTCCCGCCACGGGTCACCCCGGATTGAGGCAGGTTTCGATATAAGGCAGGAAATGCTCGGTCGGCGGCGTTTCCAGGCCCTTGACCTTGGCGCCCTCATCAAAGCGACGCAGGCGAACGGCGTCCTCGGCATGGGGCAACGCGCGGAAGGCGGCGACCTCCTCGGCGGACATCGGGCCGCCCTGCAGGCCCAGGCTCAGCACGCTGTCCTTCGACAAGGTGGCGAAATAATCCGCCTCGGTCGCGCAGAGATAGCGTTTGGCCGCGACATGCAGGCGGACCGGCTCGGTAACCTCGGGGCCGAAAAACCGCGACAGATAGGCGTGGCCCAGCTCCTCGTGGCGGTCATCGACGCCCTGGGCCGCGGGGTTGTCGCCCAGGTCGTGCACCATGTGGCCGATATCGTGCAGCAGGGACGCCGTGATCAACGCGGCACTGCCGCCCGACCGCTCCGCCAGCAAGGCCGCCTGCAAGGCGTGCGCGCGCTGATTGAGGTTGCTAAGGCCATAGGCATGATGACCCTTGCCGTCTATCAGGTCCGTAAACGCCCTGGCCTGGTCCCGCGCCATACAATCCCCCGCCGATCCGCTCGGCGCAATCTAGCCCATGGACGAAATGGCAGGCAAAAGTCGGTTTGATGACAAGATTTCCGCGCGCGCGGAGGAAGGAACACCATGCTCGATCAGACGCTCCCCTGCGTTCAGGGGGCCGATTCCGGTTCCCGGCCATTGCACCCGGTTCGCCCATCGGGCCTGGCGGCCTTCCTGGCCCAACTGCCGCCGGCGCAGGCGGACTACCTCAAAGGCTCCGACTTCCATGCGAATGAGAATGAATTGTGCTTCCTGCCCGGACCGGAGGGTGTCGCGGGCGCCGTGCTGGGATTGGGCACCGATCGGTCCCCCTTCGCGTTTGGCGGCCTCGCGACCCGCCTGCCGCCCGACAGCCCGTGGCATCTGATCCCGGGCGATTACGATCGGGAAGCCGCGACACTCGGGTTTCTGCTAGGCGCCTATCGTTACACAGACATCAAACCGGCGGGACGCGCGCCGGCGCGACTGGTGGTATCGGACGGCGAAACGCGGGCGCTGTCAGAGGCGCGGGCCGCCTGGATGGTGCGGGACCTGATCAATACGCCCGCCAATCTTCTGGGACCGGAAGAATTGGCCGCCTTCGCGGCCAGCCTCGGCGAACTTCATGGCGCAACGGTCAGCGTGATCGGCGGCACCGACCTAGAAACCGCCTACCCCATGATCGCCGCCGTCGGCGCCGGGTCCGCGCGTCCGCCGCGTGTGGCAATCCTGCGCTGGCGCGGCAGTTCGGTCTCCGATATCGCTCCGCTTGTGTCATTATGCGGAAAAGGAGTCTGTTTCGATACCGGCGGATACGACTTGAAACCGTCCAGCGGAATGCTTCGCATGAAGAAAGACATGGGCGGCGCCGCAACCATCCTCGGTCTCGCTCGGCTTATCATGGAAGCGGACCTGCCGATCCGGCTGGAGGCGCGGATCGGGTGCGTCGAAAACTCCGTGTCCGGCACGGCGATGCGCCCACTGGACGTGATCCGGACCCGTAGCGGCAAGACGGTGGAAATCGGCAACACCGACGCGGAGGGACGATTGGTGCTGTGCGACCTGCTGGCGGAAGCGTCGGAAGTAACGCCAGCGTTACTGGTTGATTGCGCCACGTTGACGGGCGCCGCCCGGGTCGCGCTGGGTCCGGACCTGCCGGCGTTGTTCTGTAACGACGAATCCGTGGCCGAGGGCCTGCTGCGGGCCGGTCTTTCCCGCTTCGATCCGTTGTGGCGGCTGCCGCTGTGGGGTGGCTACGACGACTGGCTGAAAAGCCCGATTGCCGACCTGAACAACGTGTCCAGCCGTCCGCAAGCCGGCTCGATCGTGGCCGCGCTGTATCTGCAACGCTTTGTTGGCGCTTCGATTCCCTGGACTCATATCGACCTTTACGCCTGGAACGACCAGACCCGACCCGGACGTCCAGAGGGCGGCGAGGCCCAGGCGATGCGGGCATTATTCGGATTCCTGAATGAACGATTTGGTAACGTTTAGGCCGCGATCGGCGTAAATGGGCTATCACGCATTTTTTGCCCTCTTTTAATCGCGATATGGTTGACTTCGTACTGTCTTGACCCTAACTGCGTAACAAGGTGGCCCAGGCGATTCGCGATGGCCGCACAACGAAAGGATCAAAAGTGGCCACACCCAACGCGTCGGCCGACCAACTCGTCGGCATCATGCGAGATACCATCGTCTCTCTGGTGCGCCGTGATGGAGCCGACCTGTCGGCCAGACAGCTCGGCGTTTTCCTCACATGCTATTTGCGGGACGGCGCCCATACTGTCCGCGGCCTTGCCGCCGACCTGAATGTTTCCAAGCCGGCGATCACGCGGGCCCTGGATCGTCTGGGAGAGCTGGACCTGGCCCGCCGGAAGGTCGATCCGCTGGATCGACGCAGCGTCCTCGTGCAACGCACGCCAAAGGGCGCCGCGTTCCTGCGTGATCTGCGCTCAATCATGAATGAAGCCTCTACCGGCGGCAAAAAGGTGGCCGAACCGGTAAAACCGGCCTCTCGGCGCGCCGCGAACGGCTGATTGGGTTATTGTCGGACGCCAGCACCGCGAACGCGCGCGGCGCTGGCGTTCCGTTGTCCGCGCTACGACCGTCTGGACGGACACAGCGCGCGTCGCGCATGGGATTGGTCTGCTATCAATCCATCGCCGCATTGGTCCAATTGCGATTTGACCTGGGGTGCGAACCAAAG
>CAMBXJ010000375.1 GCA_945871455.1 Asaia bogorensis | reverse complement strand
CCGGACGGCTACACGTTCTTCGTCAGCCCGGTTGCCTCTCTGACCATCCTGCCGAATGCGCGTCCCACCGCCTATGACCCGTTCAAGGACATGGTGCCGGTCAGCCAGATCGCCGATTCGACCTTGGTCTTCGCCGTGCATCCGTCGTTGAAGGTCAAGACGATGCAGGAATTCGTGGCCTATGCGAAGACAAACCCGGGCAAGCTGAATTTCGGATCGTCCGGGCTGGGGACCCTGACCCAGATGATCTGTGAGAGCGTCAACCTGGTCGCCGGTATCGACATGCTGCACGTGCCCTATCGCGGCGGTGCGGAATCGCTGACCGATTTCCTGGCCGGACAGGTGCAGGTATTCTCCGAAGGCAATGTCCTGCCGCATGTGAAGGCCGGCAAGGCCGAGCTGCTGGCCGTGGTGGACAGTGAGCGACATCCGGAATTCCCCGATGTGCCGATGCTGCGGGAAGTCTACCCGGAGGCCGATCTCCTGAACTGGTTCGGCCTGTTCGCCCCCGCCGGTACGCCCGAACCGATCGTGCGCCGCATGAGCGAGGAGATCGGCCGAGCCGCGAAGAATCCGGAATTGCGCGCTCATCTGCTGCGCCTGGCTCTGCGCGCCAATGGCAGCACGCCCGAGCAACTGGCGGGTATCCTGCGCAAGGATTACGACCGTTATGGCAAGTTGATACGGACGCTGAATATTCGCATGGATTGATCGCGCGCCAACTATTCCGATCTTGCACAGACTGATCGCGCGGCGGTCCCCGATGCGGCGGCGGTTGTCGGATCCCGTGGGTCGCGGTGAATGCGTGGTTCCAGTCGGCCGGGAAACGCTCTAGCGTTGCCGCCAAGCCCCGTCCGCCGGCATTGGTCCGCCAACACTGGTCCGGCAACATCGGTCCGATGGGGGCGAAAAGGAGCCTTCCATGCATCTGTCACGCTATATGTTACGCGTTCTCGCACCCGCCGTGCTGTTAGCGGCCGCGGCCCTGTTCCACGGCCCCGCCTCGGCACAGTCGACCGCGAATTGGCCCACCAGGCCGGTGAAGGTGATCGTCCCCTACGCACCGGGTGGATCGACCGACAACGCCACCCGCGCTTTCATGGACCGACTCTCGATCGCCATGGGCCAGCAATTCGTCATCGAGAACAAGGGCGGCGCATCGGGTCTCGTCGGCACCGAGGCCGGGGTGCGGTCCGCGCCCGACGGCTACACCTTCTTCGTCGTGCCGGTCGCGACCATCACCGTGCTGCCCGCCGCTCGGTCGATGCCGTTCGATGCATTCAAGGACATGGTTCCGGTCTCCCGCTTTGCCGAATCCTTCCTGGTGTTCTCTATCCATCCGTCACTGCCGGCCAATACGATGGAGGAGTTCGTTGCCTATGCGAAGGCAAACCCCGGCAAGCTCGCCTTCGGTTCGTCCGGCATCGGCACCCTGACGCAGATGACGTGCGAGAGCGTCAAATCCGCCGCCAAGCTGGACATGTTGCACGTGCCGTATCGCGGCGGCGCCGAAGCGCTGACCGATTTCCTGGCCGGGCAGGTGCAGGTCCATTGCGAGGGCAACATCCTGCCGCATGTGAAGGCCGGAAAGGCGAAACTGCTGGGGGTGGCGGCGAATGAGCGTCATCCGGACTTCCCCGATGTGCGCATGCTGAAGGAAATCTGGCCGGAGGCGGATGCGGTAAGCTGGGTCGGTCTGTTCGCGCCGACCGGAACGCCGGACGCCATCGTGCGCAAAGTCAGTGCGGAACTGCAAAAAATATCCAAGAATCCGGACCTGCAGGCGCATCTGATGCGCCTGGCCCTGAAGGGCACCGCCGACACGCCCGAGGAACTGGCCGCGGCTCTGCGCAAGGACCATGTGCGCTACGGCAAGCTGGTGCGCGATCTGGGGATCAAGTTTGAGTAGGCCGTCACACGAATCGCGCTTGCATTTCAGCATTGCGGCGGTCAAGCTTCCCGAACCGTAGCAACAACTGAAAGGAGGTGATCCAGTGTCTCATTGTTCCGTGGCGTCCCTTAGCCTGACCTGGACCTCCGGCGCGCGAGCGTTGGGGTAGTATTCTCCGGTCCGGCAACGGACACCCACCAACAATGCGAAGGCCCCTGGGGAAACCTCGGGGCCTTCGGCTTTTCAGGACAACGCCGCGTTCTTCCGGGCCGGACCTTCCGAGCCGACCCGCCGGTCGCTATCAATCGGCTCTGATCAGAAGGTCGGAGCGAGGACGATAAGATGTCACCGGTAAGATGTCCCTGGGCGGCGCAGGGTGATGCCGCCTACCAAGCCTATCACGACACCGAATGGGGCGTGCCGGTCCATGACGACCGCGTGCTGTTCGAGTTTCTGACACTGGAAGGCGCGCAAGCGGGCCTGTCCTGGCGCAGCATCCTGGTCCGGCGCGACGGGTATCGGACCGCCTTTCACGACTACGATATCGATCGTGTCGCCGCCATGACGGACGCCGCGTTGCAGGAACGAATGGCCACCGCGGCGATCATCCGAAACCGGCTGAAAATCTGGTCCGTCCGCGACAACGCCCGCATCGCGCTTGGCGTGATCGCCGAACATGGCAGCCTGGATCGCTATCTGTGGTCCTTCGTCGACGGCACCCCGATCGTCAATGCCTGGACCGAGTCCGGTCAGGTCCCCGCCACCACCCCGCTTTCGGATCGTATGAGCAAGGATCTGCGCAAGCGCGGATTTCGCTTCGTCGGTTCCACCATCTGTTACGCGTTCATGCAGGCGACCGGGATGGTCAACGACCATGTGACATTCTGTTTTCGTTATGGTGCTTCGGGCGAGACCGCCCCCGGTTCGGCGTGATCGGGCGGGGCCTATGTCACCACAAAATGTGTGACGCCTGGTCCCGATAGATGCATCCTTGCCGTCCGGTGGGGCGGAGTGCCCGATCAGGGTCTCGTGATCCGACGGTGCGGTTCCGCGGATTTTGTCCACTGGAGCGGCCTTCCGTGTTCGGTCATAATGCAATCGGCTTCAGCGGCAAGGATATCACGATGCGGAACACCGAAGAGATCTGGCGCCTGGTGGATGCGAAACAGGACGAATTCATCGCCCTGTCCGATCGCGTCTGGGAAACGCCGGAACTCTGTTATGCCGAGTTCAAATCCTGCGCCGAACACACCGCGATGCTGGAAGCGCAAGGCTTCCGTGTCACGCGCGACGTCGCCGGCATCCCCACCGCGGTGGTTGGCGAAGCGGGCGAAGAAGGCCCCGTCATCGCGATCCTGGGCGAATACGATGCATTGCCCGGCCTGTCGCAGGAAGCTGGCGTGGCGGAGCCTCGGCCCTTGCCCGGCGCCGGCTACGGCCATGGCTGCGGGCATAATCTGCTGGGGTCGGCGTCCTTGCTGGCCGCTACCGCGGTGAAGGACTATTTGGACGCACACGGCCTCAAGGGGCGGGTTCGTTACTATGGCTGCCCGGCCGAGGAAGGCGGCGCCGCGAAAGGCTTCATGGCCCGCGCCGGCGCGTTCAAGGACGTGGATATCGCGATTTCCTGGCATCCATCGTCATTTTCCGGCGTTAACGAGCCGGTGTCGCTGGCCAATACCCGCATCGACTTCGCGTTCACCGGACGTGCGTCCCACGCCGCCGCCGCGCCGCATCTGGGACGCAGCGCGCTGGACGCGGTGGAGCTGATGAATGTCGGCGTGAACTACATGCGTGAACACATGCCGTCCGATGCGCGCGTGCACTATGCGATCCTGGACGCCGGCGGCATCGCGCCCAACGTGGTGCAGGCGCATGCCAAGGTTCGTTACCTGATCCGCGCGCGCAACCTGCCGGAACTCAACCGCCTGATCGGGCGGGTACGCAAGATCGCGGAAGGCGCGGCGCTGATGACGGAGACCACCGTGCAGACGCAGGTGGTCAGCGCGGTGTCCAACCTGCTGGGCAACTCGCCGCTGGAAAAGGCGATGCACGACAACCTGACCCGGCTCGGCCCGCCGCCCTTCGATGACACTGATCGTGCCGCCGCCGCGGAATTTCAGGCAACCTTGTCGGAGGAGGACATTGAAAGCTCGTTCCGCCGAGCGGGGGTGCCGCTGCGGGAGGGGGTGGCGCTGTGCGACCTGATCGTGCCGCTGGATGCGAAAAGTGCGCCGATGATGGGATCCACCGACGTCGGCGATGTCAGTTGGGTGGTGCCGACGGTGCAGGCGCGCGGCGCGACCTATGCGATCGGCACGCCTGGGCATTCGTGGCAGTTGACCGCGCAGGGCAAAATGGCGGCCGCGCATAAGGGGCTGGTGCATGTGGCGAAGGTGATGGCCGGCACGGCCTTGGATGCGATCCAGGATGCGGCTTTGGTGGCCGAGGCGAAGGCGGATCATCAGGCGAAAGTGGGGCGCACGCCTTATGTGTGTCCGATTCCGGATGATGTGGAGCCTCCGGTTCGGATGTCGGTGTAGGGGGCAGGGACGGGGCTTCCGCCCCGGACCCAGACCGGGGCTTCGCCCCTGGACCCCACCAAGGGCGACGGCCCTTGGAACCGAAACA
Organism: Asaia bogorensis; assembly: GCA_945871455.1. Classification (GTDB taxonomy): domain Bacteria; phylum Pseudomonadota; class Alphaproteobacteria; order Acetobacterales; family Acetobacteraceae; genus Rhodopila. The sequence continues at coordinate 12 of CAMBXJ010000375.1, read as the reverse complement.
TTGGTGCGTTTG
>CAMBXJ010000374.1 GCA_945871455.1 Asaia bogorensis | reverse complement strand
CCGGACGTGGGCCAGCGGTCCGGGCCCGACGTCGCGCTCGCCATCAGGCAACGCTGACCGATCGCGGCCAAAGGGTTCCACCGGTTGCGTCGCTTCGGCCGTCTGATCGAATTGGTCAGGCATCCGGTCCGGCGGAGGCGTCCGCCGATGACGGACTGCGTCGACGGACCTTTGATCCCCTGACAGGTCGGACGAAGCGCGGGCGCGAGCGGCTGGACGTCCCTCGGGTAACGATATGTTAAGTTTTTTGAATCAATGTTGCGTTGGTTGATGATGGAAGTGCGGCCCGGTATGCACTTGATGGCGAATGACTCGCTTCGTGCACGGGCCACGTCGCAATGCATGGTGGTATTTTCGAAGGGGGCGGTATGCCGCGCGGGTTTCTCCAAGTCGTGTTCATGAGTGGGCTCCTGGTTGCGGCGACCCCGGTGGTGGCCCAATCCGCGGCTGAGCCGGAACCCGCGCCGAGCTTTCTGCAGCGGATGGAGCACCACATCAGCCAGTCGCCATCAATGGCGCGGTATCTGGCCAATGAATGCGTTTTGGCGAGCGTTGCCGCGGTGGTCGTCGCTGCTACCGTGACCGGCCCGATATCCCCCGCCGTCAACGCAGCCCTCGGCGTCTCCCCCGGTCTCTCCACGCTCGGCATTGGCGGGCTGGCCTGTGGGGCGGGCGTCGCGGCCGGTGCGGCGGCCGCCGCGTTGGTCACCGCGTGGGGCGAACGCGGCGCGATCCAGGAAGCGGCGGTCACCCAGGTTTCCTGGATCTGGAACGGTGTCGTCGGGCAAGCGGGCTGGCCGGAGGAATTCCCTGGCGGATGGGCTATCGCCAGCCTGTGGGAACGGGCCGGTCAGGCCACCACCGCGGCCGTGCAGACCGTGGCATCGGCTGCCCCGGCCAGTTGGTTCCTCCGCGAGGCGCCGGTGCCGGATGCGGTGAAGCCGCCAGGGTATGAACTCGCGCTCGTCTTGCGCCGGCCGTAACGGGCGGGTTCGGCTGTTCAGTGCTTGCGGGTCTGTGTCCACCCCAGATACAGGCCGGCCGCCATGATGACGCAGGCTCCCAGCCAGGTCGCCGCGTCGGGGAAATGGTCGAACAGCACATAACCGACAGCGACCGAGCCGATCAGTTGGAAATACTGGAACGGTGAGATGATGTTGGCCGGCGCATAGGCGAGCGCGCGCACCACGCAATAATGCCCGAAGCCGCCGAGCACGCCGAGGCCGCAGAAATACAGGAAATCCACCACGCTGGCGGGCGATTTCCACACGAAGGGCAGCACCACCAGCATGCCGACCGCACCGAACATCGAACTGTAGATGGTGGTCGTCTCGGGCGGGTCGATATTGGCGACCATGCGGGTGAAGATCTGATACAGCGCGTAGCATATCGCGCTGCCCAGCAGCAGAAGGGCCGACCAGTGGAACACATCCCCGCCCGGTCGGATGACGATCAGCACGCCGATGAAGCCGGTGACGATCGCGAAGCCATGGCCGATCGTCGTGCGCTCCCCCAGCATGGGCCAGGCCAGGAGCGCTACGATCAGCGGTCCCATCATGCCGATGGCCGCCGCGTCGGCGAGCGGTTGATGCACGATGGCACCTACGAACAACAGGTTCGACGCGCACTGGATGACCGAGCGGGTCAGTTGCAGCTTCGGCCGTCGGGTCAGCAGCATCTTCCAGCCGCGGCGAGGCATGAACAGCAGCGCCACGAAGATCACATGGCCGGCGAATCGCGCCCAGGATATCTGCAAGACGCTGTAGTCTCGGCCCAGCAGCTTCGCCATTGCGTTCATGACGGGGAACAGCGTTCCGGCGAAGCAGATCAGCAGGATACCCCACAGGACCCGCTGGCTGTCGTCGGCCAGGAAGCGTTTCAGGCGCGCGAGCAACAAGGCGGGTCAGAACCCCACACGTGCCGGGGAAAAGCGCGATCCGTCCGGTCCGCATGGCGCTTCGGAGTTTCGGCTTTCCGCGCGGTGGAACGTCGGCATGGCTCGGTTCCTCGCGGTTGTCGCGCGGTTCGGTTGGCCGAACCAGGGAGCGTGGCGTTTAGGCGGTTGGGCCACGCTTGGACAGCGCTGTTAACGCAACACAGCCCCTGGCCCCTTGGTCGGCTGCGGAGCAGGCAGGCAATCCACGATTTGCTGAGATCAGCACACCAGCTCGCGTAGGGCGGGTCCGCACCCGCCATGACGCGGAGAGCACCGCGCTCCACATCGAATACAGCGCTTTATTGTGTGCGTCGCCTTGCGGATTCCGACCGCTGGTGCCTGTGGTGCGACCCTCGACCTCGGTTCGCGGAGAATGGGCACACCGTGACGCATGATTATGGGATTTCGGGCGGGGTCATTCGGTATCTGGCAGGGATCAGGACCAACTCAATTCGACCGTTGCCCTGCTTGATCCAACGGGCGGACTTTGGAACGACGGTACAACACATTCCAGGCTGCACATAACGGGAGACCGCGATCAGAGCCCAACGAGATGCAATTTCTGCGCGGCGGTCAGCAACGCGCCCAGGACGACAACCGTCGACCCGATCACGACCGGCATCTGCCACCAGCTTGGCAGCTTGGCGACCACCTGGGTTACCAGCACGTCCAGCTTCCCGCTGACCTCGGAGATTTTCTGTTCCACCTGCCCCAGGCGAATCTCCATCCGCTCCATGCGGCCTTCCAGACGGTCCATGCGGGTGTCGAGCCGATCCATCCGGCTTTCGATCCCGTCCATACGCGCTTCCATGCCGGCCATTCGTGCCTCCATGGGGGATCGTGTGGTCCGCCACCGCCAGATTCAAGAGAATTTTGCGGCGGCGGTACCGGAGCCGGGAAATACGACGTCTTTCTGGCACTCTCGCTCATACCATTGTACCTGACACAGATTTTCGGCGATCACGCCTCTGCCATCATGGGCACAATTGGTTAATACATCCCCAACAGCTACAGGGTCAGCCCGCCGTCCACCGTAATGGTCTGCCCGGTCACCATCGCCGCGCCGAAGCCCAGGAATAACACGACCTCGGCCAGGTCTTCCGGCTGGCAGCGGCGTTTCAGCAGGGCGCGTTCGATCGACTGCTGGCGCTCCTCATTGGTCCATTCGATCATCCAGGAACTGTCCACAGCGCCAGGGGCAATCGCGTTCACCCGCACTTCGGGTGCCAGCGCGCGCGCCAGATTCTGCGTCAGGCTCACCACCCCGGCCTTGGTCGCGCCATAGGCCAGGCTGCTCCCCGCCCGTCCCAGCCCGGCAATCGAGGCCGTGCTGACGATCGCCCCATGCGCCGCCTTCAACGCCGGGGCCGCGGCTTTGGCGCAGCGGAACACGCCGATCAGGTTCACGGCGATCAATTGCTGCCACAGATCCTCGGTGATCAGATCCAGTTCCGCGGGCGCGATGCGCCGCCGCGTGCCGGGGGTGCCGGCATTGGCGAACAACAGGTCCAGCCGGCCCAGATCGGCCACCGCGTTGTTCACCATCGCCACCGCATCGGTGGGATCGCCGACATTCCCGGGGGCCATGATCGCCTTGCCACCCTCATTGATCAGCTTGTCCACTGCTTCCGGCCCGCGCGGATCGTCGGCCAGAAAGTTGACGGCGACGGTGCAGCCGAACTTCGCCAACATGCGCGCGGTGGCGAAGCCGATGCCGGATGCGCCGCCGGTTACCAGGGCCGTTTTGCCGGCCAGATCGTAGCTGATCATGTTCCCTCCATTGGTCCGATTTTGCGCAGCGCCTGCTTCAGCGCCAGCAGCTTGCGATCACGCTCGCGGAACAACTCCTCCGGTGAGCGATCGCCCCAGTCGAAATACCCCTTGCCCGCCATGACGCCGGTACGGCCTTCCTCGATCAGTTTGTCGAGAGATTCGCTGTGACCACGGACCTCGGGAGGGGTGTAGCTGCGGTTCTTCAGGCCCTGCTGCATCAGCGGCAGGCCAGTGAAGTCGGCCTTGGCCATGACGCCCAGGATCGGCATGCGCAGCGCGATGCCGTGGATCACGGAATCGTCGATGTCCTTGGCGGTGACCAGACCCTCATCCAGCATGCGCTGCACTTCCAGGCCGATCGCGGCTTGCAGACGGTTGGCGACATAGCCCTGCACCATCTGCTTGAACACCACCGGCACCTTGCCCATGGCCTTCACCATGTCGCGCACGACGACAATGGCGGACGGGTCGGTTTCCGGCCCCGGACACAGATCCACCAGATCGCACAGATACGGCGGCGTGTACCAATGCGCGATGATCGTCCGCTTCTGCAACCCGGGCGGCACCAGCGGGAAAATGTCCAGATTCGAGGTGTTGGACGCCAGGATCGCGTCCGGCTCCATCAACCCTTCCAGGTTCGCATAGACGGACCGCTTGATGTCCGGCCGTTCCACCACCGCCTCGATCACCACCGCGGCGCCCTTCACCGCATCGGCCAGGGACGGATAGCAGCGCACCGCCTGCGACAGCTTCTGCCGGTTCCAGGACGCATCGACCTCCCCGGCTTCCGCCAAGGTATTGAGAGCGGTGGCCATCAGGTTCGGCGCGCGTTCCAGCGCCTC
>CAMBXJ010000373.1 GCA_945871455.1 Asaia bogorensis | reverse complement strand
GGTGTGAAACGTGGTGATGTTCAGGCCCGCGGCATGCAGCAGCGCCTTGTCGGTATCACCCGGCCGCCCGCCGCCGCCTTCCGCGAACAGCACCAGCGGCCGGCGCAATTCCTGCGCCAGCATATACATGCGGTCCTGTTTGCGATGGTTCATCGTGCCCTGCGTGCCGGCCAGCACCGCATAGTCATAGGCCACGACGATTGTGGACGCCTTCTCCTCCCCGAACGTCGCGGCATTCACCGTGCCCAGGCCAGCGACCAGACCGTCGGCCGGCGTGGTCTTCATCAGTTCGTCCATCGACCGGCGACTGCGCTGCGCGGCCAGGGTCAGCGCGCCGTATTCGATGAAACTGCCGGGATCGACCAGGTCGTCCACATTCTCCCGCACCGTGCGCCCGTTCCGCCGACGCCTGCGGGCGGTCGCCTCCGGGCGCGCGGGATCCAGCGTGATCGCGTGGCGGGCGTTCGATTCGGCCAGATCGGGACGGATCGCATCGAGATCGACCGCGGCTTCGGCCGTCGCGGACGCGGCTTCGACTTCGCGTGGCTCGACGAACAGGATCGGATCGCCGGGAAACAGCACGTCGCCCGGCCTGGCCGCCAGCAGGCGCACGATCCCGCCAGCGGGCGCGACGATCACGTGGTGCATCTTCATCGCTTCCAGCACGGCGACCTGCTGGCCCGGGCGGATCAGGCTGCCCTCGGCCACGTCCAGCGACACCACGGACGCCTGCATCGGTGACGGCACGGCGTCGGTGCCGTCAGGTCCAGCCACGGCCGTCACCGCGCGCCCGTCCGCCGGCGAATCCGATGATACGAAGTAACGAGCCGGGTCCGGTTCGGCCGCGATCAACGCCGCCGCATGCGCGTCCAGGAACCCCGTCGTCACCCGGTTCGCCACCACGTCGGGGTGGCGCAACAAAGCGGCCAGAAACGGCAGATTGGTGTCGACGCCTTCCACCCGGAATTCCGCCACCGCAAGCCTGGCGCGCGCGACGGCATCCGCATAATCCGGCGACGGAGAGTGCACGATCAACTTCGCCAGCAACGAATCGAACCCGGCGCTGGTGCGATAGCCGGCATACCCAAACCCATCGACCCGGATGCCCGGCCCCGACGGCACTTCATAGGTGCTCAGCACGCCCCCGGTTGGCATCGACCCGCCATCCGCCGTCATGGTCTCCATGTTGACCCGCACCTGGATGGCATGGCCCCGTGGCGCGGGGATCTCGGCCTGCGTCAGGCCCAGTTCAGCCAGGGTCGACCCGCTGGCGATCCACAGCTGCGCCTTCACCAGGTCCAGCCCAGTGACGGCTTCGGTGACCGTGTGTTCGACCTGCAGGCGCGGATTGGCCTCGATGAAGACGAACCCCTCCGTGCCCAGCAGGAATTCGAACGTGCACAATCCGCGATAGGCGACCAATTCGGCCATGCGGACGGCGGCGGCGGTGATCGCGGCCCGGATATCCGGAAGCAGGGACGGTGACGGGGCAATCTCGAAAATCTTCTGGTGACGGCGTTGGATGCTGCACTCCCGCTCTCCGGCGTGGCTGACCGCGCCGGTGCCGTCGCCGATGATCTGCACCTCGATATGGCGGGCGTCGCGGACCAGGGCCTCTACATACACCGCGTCCGTGCCGAAGGACGCCATCGCCTCCATGCGGCAGCGTTCATAGGCGGCTTGCAGGTCCGCTGGCGTCGTGGCAACGCGCATGCCGCGCCCGCCGCCGCCGGAGACCGCCTTGACCATGACCGGGCCGTGGTTTCGCAGGACCGCCAATGCCTGGTCCAGGTCCACCGGCCCGTCGCTGCCCGCGGCCACGGGGACATTGCAGCGCATCGCCAGATCGCGCGCGGCGGTCTTGTCGCCGAACAGGTCCAAGGTGTCGGGGGACGGACCGACAAAACCCAGCCCCGCTTCGGCACAGGCACGCGCGAAGGCGGCATTCTCGCTGAGGAACCCGTAGCCCGGATGCACCGCGTCGCACCCGGTTTCCCGGGCCGCGGCGACGATACCGGCGATATCCAGATAGGCCGGCGCCCCCTTCCCGCCCAGCCGATGCACATGGTCCATGCGCCGGACATGCAACGACCGGGCATCATCCTCCGGGCATACGCCAACGGTGCGGATGCCAAGTTCGCTCGCCGCCCGCGCGATCCTGATCGCGATCTCTCCGCGATTGGCGATCAGCAAGGTCGCGATGCTCATCGGCCGATGCGCCCAGGCGCCAGCCGGCCAGCCGCATGCGCGTTCACAGGCGGCCGGCCATATGGCTGACCGTTCGGGTCGATGTCTCCGTCATTGTTTCCCCCACTTCCGTCCATGATAGCCGAATGACCTTTGTCACGCCACATTCCGGGCCTGATGCCGACGCGGTTGCATGATCAGATGCCCGCATTGGAACCAAGGAGATGTATCGTGCGCAGGTTGCTCCTGCTGGCGGGCCTGGCCTGGGCCGCACCGGTCCGGGCTCAGCCCCCGATGCCGCCCGCGCTGATCGAGTATGGTGCGGGGCTGCTCGCCAACCTGATCGAGGCCGCGCGTGGGCGCGCGATCGCCGATGGCGTGCGCCCGATCCCGACGGCGGTCTATCGGCGGCTTCTGGGGTTTTTTCCTGCCGCTTTGCTGCAACAGGTGCGGTTTGCGACCGGCCCCGCCGCGAACCGGATCAGCCTGCCGTCGCTGGCCTTCAGCTACGGCGATGCCGCGGCCATAACCTTGCGGGAGGTCGTGCTGTTCCGCGACGAAAAGGCCGCGCAATCCGACCTGAAATTATGGGCACATGAATTGACCCATGTGCTGCAATATCAGCGCTGGGGCCTCGACGGGTTCGCGTCCCGCTACGTTACCGATCGGGCCGGCGTGGAAAAGGAGGCGACCGACAACGCCGAACGGTTCGCCAAATGGCTGGGATCGCGCCAACAGGCCGACCGCTGAGGCGGGGATGGGCGCGGGGCGCGAAATCTGACACGGTGACGACGGCCTGATACCAACGGCCGCAACCCCAAGGGGCCCACCATGCACGCTCCGCCCGCCATGCACGCTCCAATCGACGCGCTGATCCTGCAATTCCTGCAATGGGTCGACAGCCAGACCCCGACCCAGGCCGAGGTTCTGGATGCCTGGCAGAGCTCCTGCCCTCGGCTTTCGGTCTGGGAAGACGCCATGATCGAGGGTCTGGTCGCCTTCGACGGCACGCGCGCCCGTCACGTCGTACTGACGGACAAGGGGCGGGAGCGTCTGCGCCCGGCGCTCAGTCGAACAGGGAGCTGACGGAGCTTTCGTCGGAAATCCGCTGCATCGCCTCGGCCATCAGCGGCGCGATGGTCAACTGACGGATATTCAGGGCCCGCTTCACGTCCTCGGTCGCCATGATCGAGTCGGTGATGGTCATGGTTTCAATGGGCGACGACGCGATCCGCGCGACGGCCGCGCCCGACAGCACGCCGTGAGTGACATAGGCACTGGCCGACCGCGCGCCCTGCTTGATCAGCGCATCCGCGGCGTTGCAATGGGTGCCGCCCGAATCGACCAGATCGTCGATCAGGATGCAGTCGCGGCCTTGCACATCGCCGATGACGTTCATCACCTCCGAATGGCCGGCGCGCTGGCGGCGCTTGTCGATGATCGCCAGGTCGCAGTTCAGTCGCGTCGCGATCTGGCGGGCACGCACGACGCCGCCGACATCGGGGGACACGATCATGACGTCACGCCCCTGATAGCGTTCCTGGATGTCGCGGCTGAACAGCGGCGCGGCATACAGGTTGTCCACCGGAATGTCGAAGAAGCCTTGGATCTGGGCGGCGTGCAGATCCATGGTCAGGACCCGGTGCGCGCCTGCCTCGGTGATCAGGTTGGCGACCAGCTTGGCGCTGATCGGCGTGCGCGGCGCCGATTTCCGGTCCTGACGGGCATAGCCGAAATAAGGAATGACCGCGGTGATACGCCGAGCCGAGGACCGACGGAGCGCGTCGAGGGTGATCAGCAGTTCCATCAGGTTGTCGTTGGCGGGGAACGACGTGGACTGGATCACGAACACGTCCTCGCCGCGGACGTTCTCCAGGATCTCGACGAACACTTCCATGTCCGCGAAACGGCGGATCGACGCCTTGGTCAACGGGATGTTCAGCGTTGCGGCGACATCCTCGGCGAGCTGACGGTTGCTGTTGCAGGCGACAATCTTCATTCAGCGAAACCGCATGGTTGGTCGTCGAACCGGTCGATCGCGCCGGAAAACCCCGGCTCTGTAGCAATGCCGGCATCCCCTGTCCATGGTTCGGCCCAGGGGGACATGGCAGGGGGAGCAGGCAGGGGCCGCGTCCGGGGCCGCCGCGGCGCTGGACCAGGGATGCCCGGTCACCGCGCGGTCGATGCCCCGGTCGATGCGCCGGTCAATGCCCCAATCGATGCCCCGATCAATGCGCTGTCAGGGCGCCGCCAAGGCCGCCAACCGCGCCGCCGATCAGCGCGCCCTTGGCCGGCTTCCCGCCCGTCACCGCCGACACGCCGGCCCCGGCACCCGCACCGATCGCGGCCCCGGTCACGCCGCGGGTCAG
>CAMBXJ010000372.1 GCA_945871455.1 Asaia bogorensis | reverse complement strand
ATAGGCGGTCGCCGGAATAACCGGCTCCCGCCGGCGAAGCCGCTCCCGCCGCTGGGTCGTGATCGCCGCCGGGTACAGGAACGCCTGTGCGAAGGCGCCTCCATCGACATGCATTTCCTGGTACGGTTTGCCGTCCAGGGTCACATCGAGCATCACGGGCGGGAACGCACCGGGGATCGCGGCGGACGCCAGCAGGATCCGCCAGATGGTCTCGCCCGCCTTGGGGTGACCGCTCTTGGCGATCGCGCCCAAATTCCAGATGACTGGTTGCTGGGCGTCCAGGTCGGTCGATCCGATCAGCAGCAGACGCCCTTCGTCATAACCCTTGCCGATTTCGGCCAGCAGCCTTGCGTCCAGACTGCGTGAGATCGTCTTCAGCAGCGGGGCATTGTCGCTGAGCGCATCATCGAACAGCGCCATCAACAGCCCGCGGCTTTTCAAAATATTGTCGGGCGACGTCTTCGTATAGACCTCACGCAAAACGGAATCATAGGCCGAACCGAGAAAGGCGAACGGAGCGATCAGCGCGCCGGTGCTCACCCCGGTCACCAGATCGAACTTTGGGCGGGTTCCCAGGTCGGTCCAACCGCAAAGCAGGCCCGCGCCGAATGCGCCGTTCTCCCCGCCGCCCGATACCGAGAGCAGGCGCACCATCGACTCGCTGGCGGACACGGACCTGGCGGCGCCACGCAGCCGGCCCTGCCGAACCATCGCCTGGACGAATTCTTCCTCCAATCCCGCCGTGCTGGTAAACGGGAAGAAGCGTTCATTCGGCAGGCCCAGAACCGTGGCCTTCGCCGCCTCGCCGAGCGGCACGGCTGGACCGCGCACGGGGAGGGTGCAGGCGGGGAGGCTGGCGGCGATGCCACCGGCCGCGGCCGAACCAAAGAGATGGCGGCGAGAGAGGATCATGGGAGCCTTTCTGGTTATGGGTCCCCGCGACCTTCGGACCACCCCGGCGGCCCGCAAGGGTCTTGCCAAAGGGTGGGAGCCAAAGGGGCGTATCGGAGCGTCGGGCCTTTCATCGCGGCGTCCCCCCTTAGCAACCGGCCGCATTCGGCACAACCGCGCGATCGCCTGACCAGGCGGCGGATTCCGGCACACACGAAACTGTCATTTTTTGGGAGGATTCCACCAGCGGCAAGTAAGCTTTTCCGACCGCGCCGGGAGTCCATCCGGTTGAAGCGACAGCCCTGATCGGGTGATCCGAGAGACGCAAAGACCGCGGAAAGTCGAGCTAACGTTTCCCGCTTTTCGCCGTCGGCTGAACCGGCAGGGTCAGGTTGGGCCGCACCACGTCGGTTGCCAAGCCCACCGCCTCCAGGATTCTGATGCAGACGAAAACGCCATCGATCTCCCATTTCGTGCGACCGTGGGACGCGGAGCGTGGGTCGATGTGGTGGTTGTTGTGCCAGCCTTCGCCGTTCGAAAGCAGGGCGACGACCCAGTTGTTGCGGCTGTCATCGCCCGTGTCGTAAGGGCGGCGGCCCCAAAGATGCGCGGCGGAATTGACCAGCCAGGTGATATGCCAGACGGCGACCGTGCGCACGAACACGCCCCATAGCAGCACGCTGGCGCCCAGTTGGGCGGCCTCCGCCGGCCCGAACCCCTGGATCGCTCCGATCGTGGCTCCCAGAACGAAGAATACCGCCCAGGAGGAAACGATGATCGTCGGATACAAATACGACCGCTCCAGGCGCCGGTAGAACGGGTCGCGGAGGATATCCTTCGCATAGCGGTCGTAGATGCCAAGGCGGGCGAGATCGCGGTTTTCCACCAGCATCCAGCCGACATGCCCCCAGAGGAAGTTCACCAAAGGACTGTGCGGGTCGTCCTGGCGGTCGGAAAACTGATGATGTCGCCGGTGCACCGCGACCCAGCGGGCGGGGGTATCCTGCATGCAGCAGATCCCCAGGATCGCAAAACCGTGTTCGAGCCATTTCGGGCAGACCAGGCCCCGATGGGTCAGCAGCCGATGGTAGCCCAGGTTGATGCCGAGGCTGCCGAACACGAAGATGCCGACCGCCCCCAGGATCAGTCCGGTCCAACTGAAGAACCAGGGCAATACCGCCAACAACGCGACAAGATGATAGACGCCGACGGTGATCGCGTACGACCAGACCACTCGCGTGCGATCGACTGCCGCAGGCAACGGAAGGCGCGGGCTGCGTGCCACTGAGCGGTTAGCGATCATGTCGTCAGGCACGGCTTCCCGTTCGACCACCTGTCCGTCACGGGTCGCCTTTCAAGGACGGTATGTGGACCGGTGGATGGATTGCGGCAAGACCACCCGTCCCGATCGGATATCGCGTGCTTCCCCCAATCTCGGTCCGTGTCGTGGTCAAAGCCCGCAAGGGGGGACGGGAAATCAAGCCAGGTATGCACTGACGGGAAAGTTAATGGCTCCGTCGGTTTCGGCCGGTTTGTACAATACCAACCGACCGAACCAGTGACCGATGGCGACAACGGAAGCTGTCATTGCTAGCGCAGCGAAGCAAGCCAGGGAAACCAACAGGATCGATCGTGCCAGGCCCCTGGATTGCGTCGCTGTGCTCGCAATGACAGCGGCCACCCATCGGTCATGGTTTCGGCCGGTTTGCATAATATGCCAACGGCAGGGGCAGGTTCGGACCGAAAGCGAAGGACGCAACACAACCCATGGATATCGGTCCCTTCCCATCCATCGCCGCTCCGCCCGTCCTACCGCCGCTCGGCTCCCGTCTTCGGTGAGCGTAGACTGTCGATCACCAATGTCGCGACCCCGCACACAATCGCCGCGTCCGCTACGTTGAACACATACCAGGAAAAATCACCCCAACGCGTATCGATATGCACGTGCAGGAAATCCACCACAGCGCCGAAGCGGATTCGGTCGATCACATTGCCAACCGCGCCGCCCGCGATGGCGCCGATGGCGATGGCGACCATTTTAGTCTCGGCCCGATGCAGCCACACCATCAACGCCATCACCACCGCCAGCGCGACGGCCGCCAGAATCAGCGGCCCCCATTCCCCGAACCCGGTCAGCAGCCCGAAGGTGACGCCGTGGTTCCACACCATGGTCAGGTTGAGCACCGGTAGCAGCACGACCTGGCGCAGCCTCTCCAGTTGCAGCACCTCCAGAATCCACCACTTGCTGGCCTGGTCCGCCATCAGCACCAGCAGCGCCGCGGTCAGACCGAGCATGGTAAGGTTGTGGTGCTTCACGGGGCGGGCCGGCACACCAGGCCGGACTCCACCGCATCGGCGCAGCGCAGGCACAGGCCCGGATGCGCCGCATGGGTTCCGACTTCGGGCAGCACCTTCCAGCAGCGCAGGCATTTGGTGCCGGGGGCCTGCGCCACCTCGGCCATATCGTCGCCGATGCCGCCGACCATGTGGACCGCGGAGACGATGGCGATTTCGGCCCATTCCGCGGCGTTCAGCAGTTCCGCCTCATCATGGGCCAGTTTCAGGGTCACGCCGGCCTGCAAGGACGCGCCAATGGTCTTGGCGGCACGCGCTTCCTCGATCGGGATGGTGATGCGGCGGCGGATGGCGCGGATCGTGTCCCATTTCGCCGCCAGGGCATCGTCGCGCCACGCGTGGGACAGCGTGGGGAACAGTTCCAGATGGACGGAACTGTCATCGCCGAAGCGGGCGCCCCAGGCTTCCTCGGCCGTGAAGCACAGCACCGGCGCGAGCCAGGTGGTCAGGCAGCGATGCAGATGATCCAGCACGGTCCGAGCGGCGCGCCGGCGCAAACTGTCCGGCCGGTCACAGTAGATCGCGTCCTTGCGAACGTCGAAGTAGAACGCCGACAGGTCGGTGGCGCAGAAATTGTGCAGGTCCGGATAGACGCCGGTCCAGTCGTAGCTTTCCACTGCCGCGCGGATCTTCGCTTCCAGATCGGTCAGCCGGTGCAGCACCCAGCGCTCCAATTCCGGCATGTCGGCTTCCGGGACGAGTTCGGCCGGAGTGAAGCCGTCCAGGCTGCCCAGCACCCAGCGCAAGGTGTTGCGCAGGCGGCGATAGAGTTCCGCCTGCTGCTTCAGAATTTCGCCGCCGATGCGCAGGTCCTCGCTGGTGTCGGACGACATGACCCACAGGCGCAGGATATCGGCGCCGTATTTCTGTGCCACTTCGTCCGGCGCGGTGACATTGCCGAGGGACTTCGACATTTTCCGCCCATGCTCGTCCATCACGAACCCGTGGGTCAGGACCGCCTTGAACGGCGCGACGCCGCGGGTGCCGACTGACTCCAGCAAGGACGAGTGAAACCAGCCGCGATGCTGGTCGGAGCCTTCCAGGTATAGATCGGCCGGCCAGGGCAGGCCGCGGTCTTCCAGCACGAAGGCGTGGGTGGAACCCGACTCGAACCAGACATCGACGATGTCCATCACCTGCTCGTAATCGTTCGGATCGCGGTCGTTGCCCAGGAAGCGCGACGCGGGGGACGAATACCAGGCGTCGGCGCCCTCGGTCTTGAACGCATCGACGATGCGCGCGACGACGGTGGGATCGCGCAACGGTTCGCCGGATTGTTTCTCCACGAACACGGCGATCGGCACGCCCCAGGC
>CAMBXJ010000371.1 GCA_945871455.1 Asaia bogorensis | reverse complement strand
GCCAGCCGGTTGATCGGGTTGACCATCCCCGCATGACACCGGCGCCAACCGCTCGCGTCCAAGCCGAGACTCAGATGAGTACCCCAGGTCCGGAATGAAATCGCGCATCCCCGTCGGCCTAAGGCGACCCGCAAGAACAAGCGCTGCCTTTGGTGTTGAGCGCCTGCCTATCCACGTCATGGCGGGTGAAGACCCGCCATCCACGTCTTGCGGTGCTGCTCGCCGCAAAGGCGTGGATGGTGGGCCTACGCCCACCATGACGGTGATTGCAGTCCAAGCGCCAAACGGGGCGGTTATTATTGCACGTCACCCCACAGTCGAGCCATGAACTATCGCCACGCGTTCCACGCCGGGAATTTCGCGGATTGCATGAAGCATGCCCTGCTTGTCTGGCTGCTCCAGGCGGTGGCGCGCAAGGACAAGCCGTTCTTCGTGCTCGATACCCACGCCGGCGCTGGTCATTACGATCTGCAAGCCGATCCCGCTCGGCGGACCGGAGAGGCCGAGCGGGGGATTCTGCGACTGTTGGATGGGACGCCGGCCGAACTGACATCCTATGTCGATGTCGTCAGGCAATTGGGCCTTTACCCCGGCTCCCCCGCCCTGATCCGGGCCATGTTGCGCCCCGCCGACCGGCTGGCCTGTTGCGAGTTGCATGACCAGGACGCCGCCGATCTGCGCCGACTGTTCGCCCGCGATCCTGGGGTCGCGGTGCATCGGCGCGACGCGTGGGAAGCGTTGGGCGCCCTGTTGCCCCCAAAGGAAACCCGCGCCCTGATCCTGATCGACCCGCCCTATGAAAGCCCGGATGAATTCTCCCGACTGGCGAAGGGCCTGGCGGTGGGTCATGCCCGCTTCAAGACCGGCGTTTTTGCCGCGTGGTATCCGATCAAGCATCGCGCGCCGGTGCGGAGTTTCCTTGCGACCATGCTGGCGTCCGGGATACGCGACATCATGACCGCCGAACTCCTGCTCCGCGAACCGCTCGATCCCACCCGGCTGAATGGGTGCGGTCTGCTGGTGATCAATCCGCCGTATCGGTTCCAACAGGAGGCGACCACGATCCTCCATGCCCTGTTGGGACGGCTGGGACAGGACGAACCTGGGGCGGGCGTGGTCATTCAAAGGGTCACCGATGAGTGACGTGACCGTCATCGGCGCCGGCGCCTGGGGCACCGCATTGGCGATTCAGGCGGCACGCGCCGGAAACGCCGTCCGGCTTTGGGCGCGCAATCCCGCCACGGCGCACGCCATCGAACACAGCCGCGAGTCGCATCGCCTGCCCGGTCACCGGCTTCCCGGCGCCGTGCGGGTGGTCGCCGCCATCCCGGGACCGGCGGATGCGATCATCCTGGCCGTCCCGATGCAGCATCTGCGGGCGGCCTTGCGGAACCTGCCGGACAACGGGTCTCCGCTGGTCGTCTGCGCCAAGGGTGTAGAGACCGGGACCTTGCGCCTGCCGATGGAAATCCTGGCGGAACTGCGTCCAAACAGCCAGGCCGCCGTGCTCACCGGGCCGAATTTCGCGCATGAGGTCGCCGGCGGGCTGCCGGCCGCCGCGGTCGTCGCCAGCACCCATGTCCCGACCCGCGAACGGGTGACCGCCTTGCTGGGTACGCCCACATTCCGGCTTTACGGCAACGACGACCCGATCGGCGCGCAATTGGGCGGAGCGGCCAAGAACGTCGTCGCCATCGCCGCCGGCGCGGTGATCGGGGCCGGGTTGGGCGAGAATGCCCGCGCCGCGCTGATCACCCGCGCCCTGTCCGAGATCAGCCGTCTCGCGGTCGCGCTGGGTGGCAAGGCAGACACGGTGATGGGCCTGTCCGGGTTGGGCGACCTGCTGCTGACCTGCACGGGCCCCGCCAGTCGGAATTTCAGCCTGGGCCACGCTTTGGGACAGGGGCAGTCCTTGGCCGACATCTTGGCCGCGCGCAGCAGCGTCACCGAAGGCGTCGCCACCGCCCCGGCCCTGGTGGCGCGCGCGACGGGGACGGAATTGCCGGTCTGCGCCGCGGTTGCGACGCTCCTGGCCGGCCGCACCACCTTGGCCCAGGCCATTTCCGATCTGTTGTCCCGGCCGCGACGGAATGAATAGCATGCACAACGCCCCGCATGTCGCGGCCGACCTGGCAGCCGGCTTTCAGCACTACCAGGCCGGGCGACTGGACGAAGCGGAAACGCTGCTGCGCATGGTCCTGTTCGAGGCGCCAGGCTCGGTCGACGCGATCCATCTGCTGGGCCTGGTCGCGCGGGCCAGGAGCGATTTTGAGCGGGCCGTCGATCTGATGCGGCGAGCGGATCGGATGGCGCCGAACAGGGTGACGCTGCGGCGCGCCCTGGCGGAAACACTGATGGGCGCGGGGCTTTTTCACGAGTCCGCCGACGTGTTCCGTCACGCCCTGACGCTGGATCCCTTCTACGCCCAGGGCTGGTTCGACCTTGGCCGGGTACTGGCGGTCCTGGGGCACTCACAAGACGCCATCGACGCGCTCCATCGCGCGCTCGACCTCGATCCGACCATGACTCCCGCCCGCCTGGCGTTGGTGGCCGCGGGCGATACGGAGCAGATCGAGCCATTGACGCGGACGCTCGATCAGGCGGATCTGCACGAAGGCATGCGGATCGCCACACGATTCGCCCTGGTCACGGCGCTGGATGCGGCCGGACGCTATGACGAGGCATTCGCCCAGGCACGGGACGCAAATCAGCGCCGCCAGCGGGACCTGATCGCGGCAGGGCACGGCTTCGACGCGGAGGAACTGCGGTCCTATGTCGATCAACGCATCTCTGCCTGTTCGGCGGATTTCTTCACGCGAGAGGCCGGACAGGGCAGTCGGTCAGAAAAACCGGTGTTTGTCGTTGGGATGCCTCGATCCGGCACGACGCTGGTCGAGCAGATTCTCGCCAGCCATTCCGAGGTCGTCGGGTTCGGTGAAAGCAATCGAATCGCGGACCTGGTGTCCCGGCTCGACCAATCGGCGCGGAGCGCGTTGTATGGCGATTGGGATTCCCAGAATGTGACGGCGGTGGCCGAGGATTACGTCGCCCGGTTGCCGGATTATAACGGCGCGGTTCGCCGAACCGTCGACAAGACGCCCGACAATCTGTGGCATCTGGGCGCCATCGCGCGTCTGTTTCCCAACGCCAGGGTGATCATCTGCCATCGCGATCCGCGCGATATCTGCCTGTCCTGCCTGTTCCAGAATTTCGAGCTGCCGATGCCCTACGCCAACGATCTGGTGCATTGCGCCCAGCGCGTGCGGGAGGTCGACCGCATGATGGAGCATTGGCGGTCGGTACTGCCGATTCCCATGCTGGACGTTCACTATGAAGCGCTGGTGTCCGACCCGGACGCCGAGGTCCGGCGGCTGATCGCGTTCATGGGGTTGGACTGGGAGCCTGCCTGCCTCCGGTTCGATCGTTCCCGCGGCACGGTCACCTCGGCCAGCCTGTGGCAGGTGCGCCGGCCGCTCTACACGAACTCCATCGGACGATGGCAGCATTACGAGCGGCATATCGCCCCGCTGTTGGACATTTTCGGTCGCGATTGACCCGGCCCCCGACGCCGACCCGGTTGGCTTGAGACCCGCCGCGCGCAAGCCAGTCGCAAGTTGGGGCGTCTGGGGCTACACGGTGCCATGCTCAAGAATGTTCTAACCGTCGGCGGCTGGACCATGGGAAGCCGCATTCTGGGCTTCGTGCGCGACATGATGATCGCGGCGATGCTGGGGGCGGGCCCGATCGCCGACGCATTTTTCGTGGCGTTGAAGCTGCCCAATCTGTTCCGCCGCCTGTTCGGGGAAGGCGCCTTCAACGCCGCCTTCGTTCCGGAATTTTCCGGTCTGCTGGCGAAGGAAGGACCAGGCGCCGCGCGCCGCTTCGCGGTTGAGGCCTTCTCCGTGATGGTGTTCTGGCTGGGGCTCCTGACAATCCTGGGCGAGATTTTCATGCCCCAGATCATGCTGGTCCTGGCACCCGGCTTCGCGTCCACGCCCGAGAAATTCGCTCTGGCGGTCGATCTGTCCCGCATCACCTTTCCGTACCTGATCCTGATCTGCCTCGCGGCCCTGGTGTCCGGGGTGTTGAACGGGTTGGAGCGGTTCACCGCCGCCGCCGCGTCCTATGTGCTGTTCAATATCATCTCGATCGCGTCGATGGTCTGGCTGACACCCTATGTGCCGACCACCGGGCATGCCCTGTCCTGGGGTGTGACCGTGTCCGGTGTCGCGCAGCTTGGGTTGCTGGTCTGGGCGGCGCACCGGGCGGGAATGCCGCTGTCCCTGCCCAGGCCCCGCATGACACCGGATATGCGCAGGCTGCTGCGCAAGATGGCGCCCGGGTTGATCGGCGCGGGCGTGACTCAGTTGAATCTGGCGGTTGATGTGATCATCGCCAGCCTGTTGCCGGCCGGAACCGTGTCGCTGCTGTATTATGCCGACCGAATTCAGCAACTGCCGCTTGGGGTGATCGGGATCGCGGTCGGCACGGCCATGTTGCCGGTGCTGTCGCGTCAGGTGCGGGTGGGGGATGTCGATGCCGCGCGATCAACCCTGAACCGCGCGATCGAATAT
>CAMBXJ010000370.1 GCA_945871455.1 Asaia bogorensis | reverse complement strand
CGCCCGGCGCAGGCCGCCTGGGTGCGGCCGGCGAGGGTGCGCAGCATCTCGGCGCATGTGACCGACGGTGCCTTCAGAAACCGATGGATCGCCTGCTCCCCGGCTCGCGTTTGCCCGAGCTTGCGGATCACCAGAGACCCGGTCGCCGTGGCGCGATCCAGCAAAAACGTGCCGGTATCCGACCGCCGCGCATCCCCGAAATAGCCAAGCGCACCGCATTGCTCCGACATACTGACCCTCCTCGTTCGTCCGGGTCAGAGAATCGCGCGAAGCACCACAAGTCAAATTTGAGGATACGGTAGCCTGGCGGGCTGGTTCGTGTTGCGGGTGGGCTCATGGCCGAAGGATCGTCCCTATCCAAATGAAGACGAGGACCTCGCAGCCGCAGGAGCTCATTTCGGGAGATTGCCTCCAAGAGACCCGTTCCGCGTTATTCGAAAGGAGAAAACTCCGAAAGAATGGCGTAAACCGGGGCCTCGCAAATCTCGCTGAAAATATCTCCGCGACTTTCACCGCGAGATTAGCCGCGAGATTTCGGGAAGTACATGTCTGGTGCACCGTGAACAATCACGGGCCACGCAGCACCAGGAAAAGACATGGCCAAACACAATCCCCGTCCGAAAGCGTCGCCACCGCGCGACGCGATCACATTTACCCTGCCAGGCGCTTCAGCGTTGTCCGGTTTGTCTGTCGCCACCCTGCGCCGTCGAGCAAAGGAAGGAAGTCTACGCCTCGTCCGGGTTGGCAGCAGGACGCTGGTGAACGGCGATAGCTTTCGCCGCATGCTTGGAGAATAGAAACCGCCGGGCGCTGACCTGCGACCCGGCGGCGGTGATGTACGGCGGACACCGAGTATATACATCACCCCTTGCTGTGATGCCAGCATGTCTTGCGCCCGCTCCAACAAAGGAGTGTGCGATGCACGAACGAGGATTTTCCTGTCTGCGTCTGCCCGTGGGCGGCGCGGCCAACCTTCACTCAAATTTTGCTTTGCCCCACTTCGCCTGGACAGTCACCGTTGCAATCGATCCAGACCTGACGGCCCGATACGATTTCACTCCCTCACGGCGTTGCTCGATGATTGTCCGATCACGTCGGTGGGGGGAAGCAGGACCAGATTGGAAGCGCGAACTGTTGGCAGGACCGGCGCTAATGTATGGAGGCGCTTTCTGTCTGGTGTTTGCTGGTGTGGCGGAAGCGATCGCCGCCGGGCGGCAGCCGACACGCGGGCGGTGGATGATCGTGCGTCGTTCCGCCACGCTCGCGAGAGCGATCGTCGATCCGTCCCCCCTCAACCAGTATGTGGCGCGCGCAATGACCTCAGTGGCCAGCACCGAACGGGTCCGAGCATCGCTGCGCGAGGTCGTCGCATGATGTCCGCGATGAGCTTGATAGAGCGCCTGGGCCTCAGACGTTCCGGACGTGAATGGCGCGGGACATGCCCGGCCTGTGGCTACCCCGCCGCATTTGTCCTGGGCGTTGGCAAGGCCGGCCGGGTGCTGGGCTGGTGCGCGTCCTGCCAGGATCGGGGTTCGATCGCCCGTGCCATATATGCCGCTACCGGAGCCGGACTGCCCAAGGTTTCCCGCGAGCAAGGGGCGGATGCCAGGTTGCGACAGCGCAACCGCGCCATCGCTCTATGGAATGGATCCGGGCCGGTTGGGGATACGCGAGTGGTCGACTATCTCAACAGGCGCGGCCTGGGGTTCGTCATTGGATCGTCAGCATTGCGATACCGAGCGGACATTTCCCACCCTGCCGGTGGGGGAGTTTATTCCGCCATGATCGCGCTTGTTGCCGACGCTGCGGGCAAGCCGATGGCGGTTCACCGGACCTACCTCGCCCCGGACGGCAGGAAGGCTGACGTCGATCCGGTCAAGGCCAGTCTCGGCCCGGTCTGGGGTGGTGCCATCCGCCTGTCTCCGCACGACCCGGACAAGCCACTGGTCATAGGTGAAGGCATTGAAACGGCGGCATCTGCAGGCATCCTGTTCGGGTGGCCGGCCTGGTCTGCGGTTTCGTGCGGGAACATGGGCAAGGGGCTTGTTCTGCCGCGCGAGGTCCGACGCGTGTGCATCGCAGCGGACCCGGGCGAACCGGGGCGAAAAGCCGCCCTCGAAGCGCGGTTCCGATGGAAGGCCGAAGGTCGGGACGTAACGATTGCGACCCCAACCGGTGATGGCGACTTCAACGATGTTCTGTGCCGGGATATGTCCCATGCCGGATGATCCCCGCTGGCGCACCGAAGACGAACCGCACGGTAACGCTCCGCCCGTATATCACCCAGTCCGATGGCTTACGCCGGCTGACTGCGCGGCATCCGCGCCGCGGGGCTATATCATCAAGGGGCTACTGGCTCCCCGCGACTTGCTGCTGATCTATGGCGGGCCTGGCCTGGGAAAATCCTGCATCGCCCCATTGCTGGCCTATTCCATCGCCCAGGGGAGGGAAGTGTTTGGCCGGCGCGTTCGCCAAGGGCGGGTTTTGTATGTCGCCAGCGAGGATCCTCACGGGATGCGCACCAGGATTGCGGCCCTGAAGGCCCGGCGTGGTGATGCACCGGACTTCCTCTTGGGTGATGGGCTGGCCGGTTTCATGGACCCGGCCGGACCCGCCGTGTTGGACTTATCCGCGAAGGTGGCGACAGTGAAGCCCGCAGTGGTGATCTTCGACACTTTGGCTGCAGGGTTCCACGGGGTGAAGGAAAATGACCCCGGACCCGACGGTATGGGGCGGGTCGTCGAATTCGCCCGGCAGTTGATAGGGAATCATGGCGTTGCCGTCGTTATTTTGCACCACGTCCCCAAGGCGGACAGCGCGACACCACGTGGCCATGGAATTCTGCTCGGTGCGGCGGATGTCGCACTCGCCCTCTCGCGAAAAGCCCCCAGGTTGACATCGGCGGCGTTCACCAAGAACCGGAACGGTCCTCCCGACGGCGCCCTATTCTTTTCGATCGAGCCGGTGACCGTGGACAAGGACGATGATGGTGACCCGATCACGGCGCCGATCGCCATCGCCATGGACGATCCAGGGCAGATCGGGCCGACGATGTCGCCACAGGACAAGCAAGCGTTGGAAATATTGCAGAAGTTGATCGAGACCGGGGGTGAGAAATTATCGACAGATACAGATGATCTTGCATCCGCACTTCGTGGTATCAGGAAAAAGCACTGGCAAACAGAGTGCGGCTCCGGTGGCCTGTCCAGGGCAGAAGACACCGCCGGTCGCGACCGCGCGTTCCGTCGCGCGGCCAAGAGCCTGGAAACCAAAAAGGTGGTTGGTGCAAAGGGCCAGTGGGTATGGATAATCCCTCAGCAAAGCATAGCCTCCCAGTGAAAATGCTGCATCGGTGGGGCGGACAGCCGGACCAACCCAAAGGGTTTGGTCCTGTCCGTCCGTAATCCCATACCGTTATGCCGAGCGGACAGTAACGGACATGTCCGGACATGTCCGGGTTTGTCCGGCTCTCAAACCCAGTCCCTGTTCTGCGAACGGCCTGGCAAATTGTCGCGCGTAGCACGCGCTTCTCAGCCCATCACGGGTTGGGCAATATCCCAACTTCGCCATAGCAACAGTGTTGAAGTCATGATGGTCCGGGTCGTCACCGCGGTCACATGGTCGTGGGTGGTCACGCGTCCATAGTCGGACCACTGGCGCGGCGATCATCTCGTCCTTGGTTCGCGGGTCCTGTGTGGCTGGCACTCGAGCGAATGGCGTCGTCCCTCGCCACATGGCCTGGGGCGCTCCTATCCCCGAGCCGGGTGCCTGTTGGCCAAATGCCGAGGAAGGGACCGCCCACCTCATCCCGAGCTTGGAAGAACTCAACAGGCCACCGACCAGGATCGGAGCAGCGAACCTCCGCCCATCATTGCATGTCACTGTGAACCCGGCATCCTTGGCTTCCCGGCACAAGAATTTCAGAGGGGGCACGTTTCCAGGCACCCACCCCCGGGGTCTGAAGGTGCCGGGGGGGGGGAGGTCGCGCGAGAGCCATGGATCAAGGGCACGTAGGCGGCCAAGTACCAACCACATTTCTTACTTATCAAACGGCAAAAAATACCGCACACTTGGTCCGGGCGACACTGCGGACAGCCAGGGGCCCTAGAAGGGATGGAGGTCCGTCGGGCACGTGATCATGGCCCGCAAGGATGACCTCGCGGGTTGCGTGAACGGGCATAGGCAAAGCGCCTTGCAACGCCCAAGTCCGAGATATCCAGGGCCGATCTGGTTTCCGAGGTTGCAGAATGCGAAAAATGCCCGTCCAGGCTGCCGTCCGCAACCAGGGAGATCCATTGTGCGTCCGTGCTACTCCTGGCGGCGCCTAACCTTGGAACCCCCGCCGACAGACGACGGGTTGTGGAGTGGGCACATGAAGATCGGACGCGGGTAACTTGCGTAGGGCGGTGAGGCTCGGTGTCGGTCCTAGATCCCCAGTCTGGTGAGGCGTATCCCGTCATCGCTGCGAGGCGCTGCTGATTGTGGTGGCGGAAACTACTCGGGTGACCATCAGACATTGCCCGCCCGGAATGCCGGCCTCCATCCCACAACCTGGGTGGCCAGCGATGGTCCTGATCCT
>CAMBXJ010000369.1 GCA_945871455.1 Asaia bogorensis | reverse complement strand
TCGCCTTCTCCGGACAGCGCCAGAAGCCTGATATCCGGATCGGCCTCGGCCAGGTCCAGGGCCGCGTGCAACTCGTCGATCATGCCGCGGGTCAGTGCGTTCTGTCGGTCCGGGCGGTTGAGCACCACATCCAGCAGGCGATCGCGCCGCGTCACGCGCAGGGTTGCGAAGGTCGCGGTCATGTCCAGCGATACTTGCGTTGGTACGACTCGATCCGGTCCAGCACCAATCGGCCGGAGCCGGCGAAATGATCGCGCAGGATCGGTTCGAACGGACCGGCCTCTATCCGTGCGTCGCGCTGGCCGAACAGCGGTTGGTGGTCGTCAGCCAGCAACAGGTCGTATTCCGCCATGTTCAATTCCCGACGTGCCGCCAGGGCGCCATCGATGTCCATCGCCCGGATTGCCCGCGCGGCCGCATCCGTTGCAACACCGCTATAGAACTCCGAACAGCAGCCGGATCCGTAGGAAAACAGGCCAATCCGGCGCGGTTCGGAAAAATCGCCGCGTGCCAGGACGCCGGCCAGGGCCAGAAAGACGGTGCCGGAATAGATGTTGCCGACCTCCTGGCAGAATGCCAGGGCGGGTCGCACCCGTTGCTGGAAATCCTGCTCCACGACCGGGGGCGGTCCGGGGCGGAATTTCCGCATCATGGTGCGATGCGCGCCCTTCACCATGCCGCCGAACGGGGTGTGACAGGCGAGATAGGCGAAGTGATCCTGGAAATCGACCGGGCCGACCCGATCGCGATAGGCCAGGAAACTCTGTTCGATGCAGTCCAGATAGGACAGCAGCGACAGATCGACATCGCCGGTCTCGATGTCCGGGGTCGGGCGGCAGGAGTCCATGACCTCGTAGCCATGCATGCCGGATGCGCCCGGTTCCAGTGCCAAAAGTAACGGGTCCGGACCGATCAGCAGCGCGACGGCGGCACAGCCTTGCGCCGGTTCGGCGTAGGAATGCGGCACGCAACGGGCCAGGTCGGTGCAGATCACCAGCGCCCGCCGCACTTGCCCGGATGCCACGCTGGCCGCCGCGGTCTGCAACGCCGCGGTGCCGCCGTAGCAGGCCTGTTTGACCTCGAACATGCGGCAGCGTCGGTTCAGGCCGAGGAAATGATGCGCGTAGTTGCTGATCGACTTGCCCCAATCGATGCCGGATTCGGTGGCGACGATCAGCAACTCGATGGAATTGCGTTCCGCCTCGCTCAGCGCGTCGACCAGTGGTTTGGCGGCGTTGACGGCGAAGGAGACCGGGTCCTCGAAGCGGAAGCTCAGGCTTTTGCGGCGCATCAGCAGGTTGGCGAAGCGCGCCGGGTTCAGGCCGCGGGCTTCGGCCAGTTTCGCCACGTCGACGAAGGCGGCACCGCAATAGAGGCCCATGCGCTCGATGCCGACGCTCATGCCGCGATGTCCATGTTGGCCACGGCGATGCTGGTGCCAATGGTGCCGAAACCGAACGAATTGCTCAGGCCCAGGCGGATGGGCCGAGCGATCGTTGCGGGACCGACCAGCCAGAGGTCGTCGGCGATCGGGTCGGTCAGGGCGGCGGTGCCGTGCATGAAGCCGCCCCGCATCTGCAGCACCATGGCGATCAGTTCGACGATGCCGGCGGCCTGCAAGCCGTGTCCGATCAGCGACTTGGGGGCATTCACCGGCACATTGCCGCATTGGTGACCCAGGAGGCGGTGCAGGGCCTCGCATTCCGCCCGGTCGCCGGCCCGGGTTCCGGTGGCGTGAGCGCTGATGCAGTCCAACTCGGTCAATGTCGCCCCGGCGTCCCGCAGCGCCCCTTCCATTGCGCGATACGCCCCATCCGCGTCGGGGCCTGGCAAATGGCTGGCGCCGAGCACGCAGCAGGCGCCGGCGATTTCCGCGAGGGCGACGGCACCTCGGTTCCGGGCCGCGTCTTCGCATTCCAGCACGACCGCGCCGCAGATATCCCCCGGAACGAAGCCGTTGGCGGAACGGTCGAACGGGTGGCATTCCCCGGTGCGCGACAGGGCGCCCATGGCTTGCAGCGCATGAAGTTCCATTGCGGACAGTTCCGGTAGCGGACCGACCACCAGGCACGACGTGGCCCTGCCGCAGCGGATCAGGTCCAACGCCGTGGCAATGGCGACATTGCCGCTGGCCGAGGCGCCGCCAACCGTCAATCCGGGCCCGCGAATGTCCAGCGCCTCGGCGACCACCGCCATGACATGTGTATCGTAGAACTCGTAGCCATGGCGGGGCGACAGATAGGCCGGCGCGGTGCGGAATTTTTCCTGCGCCTTGGCCGCCCGGTCCAGTTGCAGGTTGCTGCCGGCGACGACGATGGCGCACGCTTCCGGTGTGCGGGAAATGCCGATGGCGGCATCAATGGCGGCCTGGATGGCGGTTGCCAGGGTGATCCGAAGCGTCCGGCTGGCGGTGCGGCCGACGCGGCGCGCCCGTTGTCCGACCTCCGGATCGCGGGCGGCGATGCTCGCCAGCCGCTGGTCCCAGTCGAACCCGGTCAGCGTGTTCCCGACACCGGACCGGCTCGCGCGCAGGTTGGTTTCGAATTCGGTCAGATCGGCCGCGTCCGGCGTCGTGACCGCCATGCCGGTGACGACGACGCGGCCTGGATCATACATGGCGCGCATGCCGGTGCAGCAGATCGACCAGCTCTCCGATTGAACCGACCCCGGCGAGTTCCTGGTTCGGCACGGTAAGGCTCAGGGTCTCCATTGCCAGGGTCGCGACCTCCACGCGGTCTATGGAGGTGGCGCCGAGTTCGGACATGGTGCGGTCGAGGGTGACCAGGTCCGGATCGACGTCCGGCAGGGTTTCGCGCACCAGGCCGACGACGGCGTCGCGAACGCGGGCATACAGGGCGCTGTCCGCCGCCCGTGCCAGGCGCGCGTCGATTGTCGTGCCTGGGCGCGCGGTGATTGTCGCGCCTGGGCGCGCGGCGATTGTCGCGCCTGGGCGCGCGGTGATTGTCGCGCCCAGGCGCGTGCCAATAATCGCGCCGTTCGTGCCGCGCAACAGATCGAAATGCCCGCAGTCGATGTCAACCTGGGTGATTCCGGTCGCGAAAAGCCTGTCCCAGCCGTCGCAATAGGTGCGGGTGGCGGCGATATCCGGCAGGCCCAGCGGGTTGGTGGCGCCCGCCATGCCCTGGGTGCAGGCGAACAGGATGATCTCGATCGGGGTGTTCAGCGGTTCCGGCCGATACCCGCGCAGGGCGTCGCCGACCGCCCATCCGACCCGGTCGAGCGTTGTCAGATGGCGTCGTATATCGGCTTCCGGCAGGGGCGGGCTGGTATGGGTCAGCAGATGCGCCACCACGTGGTCGAGCATGGCCGGTTTGTCGCGCCCATCCAGGTCGGCCAGCACAAGCTTGCGAGTCATGCCCCATTGCAGCCCGAGCCAATTGGCAACGACCAGGTAGACATAACCCGGACCGAGCGCCGCTTGCAGTTCGCTCAGGCCGTGCGCGCCGGGCATGTTGGTGTCCAACAGAACCAGCCTGCCCACCGGATGGCCGGCGGTGGTCATCTGGCGGACCATTTCGAAGGCGATTGCGCCGCCTCCGGAATAGGCGCCGATCGTATAGGGGCCGGTGGGCTGGGTTCGCAGCACCGCCGCCACGTAATGCGCCGCCATGGCTTCGACGGAGGTCAGCGGCTCGGTTTCACCGTCCAGGCCTTGCGCTTCCAGGCCATGGACCGCGCCATCGGGCGGCAAGTGGCGGGCGAGTTCCGCCACCCAATAAACATCGCCCGGACCGCCATGAACCCAGAAGGATGGCGGGCCGTTGCCACCATCGCGGATTTTCACCACCGGATCGTGTGCGCCGGCTTCGGTCCGGCCCGCCTGGGCCAGGCTGGGCGATGCGAGCGGTGCGCGCGGTTGCCGGTCGATGTAGCCGGCGAGCTGTTCCAGGCTGGGATGGTCCCACAGCGCAATGACCGGCAGGGCGACCTGGAACTCGGTTTCGGCTGTCCGCATCAGGGTCACGGCGGCTACCGAGTCGGTTCCCAGCGCGTCGAACGAAAAATCCCGCGCGATCATGGCCTGATCGACCCGCAGCACGCGGGCGATGATGGCGCGCAGGCGGTCGACCGTATCGGTGGTCGCGGGGGAAGCGTCGGGGCCAGGTGGCGCCGAGGCAACCGCCTGGTCCGGCCAATAGCGATCCCGGGCGAACCGATAGCCGAGCAGATCGCAGACTTGTCCAGATGGATAAAGGGCCGCCCAATCGACGGTGCCGCCGGCGATGAAGACGCGCGCGAGATCGTGCAACACCAGTGCATCGGTCCGCGCATCGGTTTGCGCATCGGTTTGCGCAACGGTTTGCGCATCGGTTTGTGCAACGGTGGCGGATGGTTCGGCGGGCCAGCGGCGCAACCAGGTGCGCAACCGGGTGCGCAAATCGGGCAGGTCGCGGACGACAAACGCCGCCCGTCGCGGCAGATGGGTGCGGCGGACGGCGAGCGTGTAGGACAGATCCGTCATGAAGGGATCGCCACGATCCGCGGCGGTCGTAGCGCGGTCCAGAGCCGTGGCCAGGCTCTCGATCTGGCGGCGCAAGGCCGCGTCGTCGGTGCCCGACACCACCACCAGATACCATTCGCGAA
>CAMBXJ010000368.1 GCA_945871455.1 Asaia bogorensis | reverse complement strand
CGGGCCGGGGTGCTGCACACGGCGCATGGCTCGGTCGAAACGCCGGTGTTCATGCCGGTCGGCACGGCCGGGACGGTCAAGGCGATGACGGCGGACGCGGTGCGGTCCACCGGCGCGCGGATCGTGCTTGGCAACACCTATCACCTTATGTTGAGGCCAGGCGCGGAACGTGTCGCGAGGCTGGGCGGGCTGCACCGGTTCATGGACTGGCCGGGTCCGATCCTGACCGATTCCGGCGGCTATCAGGTGATGTCGCTGGCGCAGTTGCGAAAAATGGATGCCGACGGGGTGACCTTCCAGTCGCATATCGACGGCACCAAGCACCGGCTGACCCCGGCGCGGTCCATCGAGATTCAGCACCTCCTGGACGCCACCATCACCATGGCACTGGACGAGTGCACCCCGTTCCCCGCCACCCCGGAACAGGCGCGCCAGTCGATGGAACTGTCCATGCGTTGGGCTTTGCGTTCCCGCGAATCCTTCGTGTCCCGCCCCGGCTATGCGCTGTTCGGCATCGTGCAGGGAAGCGTCTACCCGGACCTGCGCGCGGAATCCGCGGCGGCTCTGATCGGGATCGGCTTCGACGGCTATGCCATCGGCGGCCTGGCGGTGGGGGAGGGCCAGGCCATGATGTACGACGTGCTGGACGTGACCGTGCCGCATCTGCCGCATGACCGGCCGCGCTATCTGATGGGCGTCGGCACGCCGGACGATCTGATCGGCGCGGTGCAACGCGGCGTCGATATGTTCGACTGCGTGATCCCCACCCGCTCCGGCCGCACCGCGCGCGCCTATACATCCGCCGGTGTGTTCAATCTGCGCAATGCTCGGTTCGCCGAGGACAACACCCCGCTGGACCCGCTTTGCCCCTGTCCGGCCTGCACAAGACACGGTCGCGCCTACCTGCATCACCTGTTCAAGGCCGAGGAGATGCTGGGACCGATGCTGCTGACCTGGCACAATATCACCTATTACCAGACCCTGATGGCCGGACTGCGCGCCGCCATCCGCGACGGACGCCTGACCGACCACGCCGCCACGGTGCGCGCCGGCTGGGCCGCCGAACAGGAGCCCGCATGACCGACACGCCCTATGCCGGCCTGACGCAACTCGGCCATCATGTGAGCCAACCCACATCCCCGGATCAGGCGGTGTTGGAGCGGGTGGCCAATCCCGCGATCGGCAAGCATTACGTCGTCCGCTTCACCTGCCCGGAGTTCACATCGCTGTGTCCGCTGACCGGACAGCCGGACTTCGCGCATCTGGTCATCGACACCATCCCGCGCGATTGGATCGTGGAGAGCAAGTCGCTGAAGCTGTTCTTCACATCCTTCCGCAACCACGGGGCCTTCCATGAGGCATGCACCATGATGATCGCGGACCGGTTGGTCACCCTGCTGGACCCGATCTGGTTGCGCATCGGCGGTTATTGGTATCCGCGCGGTGGGATGCCGATCGACCTGTTCTGGCAGACCGGCACCCCGCCGGAGAGGGCCTGGATCCCACCCCAGGATGTCGCGCCCTATCGCGGGCGAGGCTGAGGTCAACGACGGTGAGCCAGTCGGACGCGCCCACCGAGGCATCTCGATCGTCCGATCCCGCCCCGAAGCCGCCGCCGCCTCACGATCCTCGCCCCCCCATCCGCGACCGCGCCTTCGCGCTCGGCTTTGACGCCATCGGCTTCTGTTCGGCCGATCTGGGGCCGGAGGCCCGCGCGCGCCTGACCGATTTCCTCGCGGCGGGGCAGCATGGCGATATGGGATGGCTGGCGGATCGGGCCGAACAACGCGCGCATCCAAGGGCGTTGTGGCCGGAAGCGCGCAGCGTGATCGCGCTGGGTCTGTCCTATGCGCCGGAGGACGACCCGCTGGCATCCCTGGCCCTGCGGGATCGCGGCACGATCTCGGTCTATGCCCGCAACCGGGATTACCACGACATCGTGAAGGGCCGGTTGAAGCATCTGGCGCAATTCATCGTGTCTCGGTTCGGGCCGGCGGTGAAGGTGTTCGTCGATACCGCCCCGGTGATGGAAAAGCCGCTGGCCGAACGGGCCGGCCTGGGATGGCAAGGCAAGCACACCAACCTGGTGTCGCGCGCGCACGGATCGTGGTTGTTTCTGGGGGAGATCTATACGACCCTGGCGATCACGCCGGACGCGGCCCATGCCGATCGGTGCGGCAGTTGCGCGCGGTGCCTGGCGGCGTGCCCGACCGACGCCTTCCCGGCGCCCTATCGGCTGGATGCGACCCGCTGCATCTCCTATCTGACGATCGAGCACGCTGGGCCGATCCCGCTGGAACTGCGGCCTCTGATGGGCAATCGTATCTACGGGTGCGACGATTGCCTGGCGGTCTGTCCCTGGAACCGTTTCGCCCGGGCCGGGTCGCACCCAGGGCTGACGGCCCGTCCGGATTTGACGGCGCCTACCTTGGCCAGTCTGGCGGTGCTGGACGATGCGGCATTTCGCGCGATGTTTGCCGGGTCTCCGATCAAGCGCATCGGGCGTGACCGGTTCGTGCGCAATGTCCTGATCGCGATCGGCAATTCCGCCGATCCGGGGCTGCGCGCGGTCGCGGCCTCGCTGGCCACGGACCCAAACCCGGTGGTGGCCGAGGCAGCGCGGTGGGCCGAACGATGTTTGGCGGAATGAATGGGGTGGTCCCAGTGGGATACCAAGCGGGGCTGCCCATCGGGCCGTCCGCAGCGGTCGGCGGCGTGGCCGGACGCCCAATTCTGTCAGAGAGGTGCGGGGACCCCGAGCGGGCGAAGGTGGAAAAATTCAGGCGGGGAATGGCCCGCCGATTGGGCCATATCAGGTCCGTGGCGTGGGGTTGGTCGGTATCGGCGCATCATGCAATCGCGGGCCGCGTCCGTTGAACGGACTCATCAAGCGCAGTTTTTCCCTCGCCGGGCACCGTACAAGCGTGGCGCTGGAGGCGGAGTTCTGGGACGCGCTGGCCGGGATCGCGGCGGCGCGGGGCCAGCCTCTGTCGGGGCTGATCGTGGCGACAGATGCGGCGCGCGAACCGGGACGGCCTTTGGCGTCGGCGCTGCGGGTGCTGGCGTTACACGAAGCAAGGCGACCCGATGAAAAATAACCGTCGAATCGGTCCTGGATTAACCTTCGGTCAAGACAAGCGATGCAGACTTCGGTTGTTGGCTAAAACCGCCGTTCAAAGGAAAAACCATGTCTCACCTTGACAAATCCATGGCTCGTATTCCCGATCTGGTCAGTCCATTGGTGTTGTCGGACCGATTGATCGCGCTGGCACAGGCCGCCGATGGTGCCGGATACACGCATGCGGCGGAAATGCTGGTGACGCTTGCCTACTCGGTCCTCGATGAGGCGCCGATAACCCAGCATTGACGCCATTCACAGGAACGGCGGGTTGTCGGGCGCGGGCGGCTGCCTCGCGCCGCAACCTGGAACGACGGGTTGCGGGCGGTCAGTGGCAATAGGATCCCGTGGCTTTCAGGGACGGGGCTGTTGGCCTACGCCATGGCGTTGAGGCGTTGCGAACAAGGACCCCGGGTTCGAACCCGATCGGCCCTACGCATTTCCGGCCAGGGTGGTGGCCGGCCTGGGCAATGGCCGACCTGGATCTACCGCGGTCGGAATATCCGCCAGATCCCATCAGCGGCGACAACGTCCCGATCCCCCACCGCGATGATGCCGCGGACGAACACCAATGACCCGGTCGCGCGCGTCACTTCCCCGCGCAGTTCCACGAATGACCCGGGTTCGACCGCGGACAGGAAATGGGTGTTCAACTGGATGGTGACGTTGGGCGCTCCGTTCGCGGCGGCCTCGACATAGCATCCGAGCGTATGATCGGCGAAGGCCACCAGAATGCCGCCATGCACCGCTCCGGCGGGATTGGCATGGTCCGGCCGGGTCTGCAGCCCGTACTGCCAGGTGTCCGCATGGCGCTTGCGCCATGGCATGCCGATGCCAGCGGGCATCATGTCATTGTCCAGAGGGGACCAGCCAGCGGTTGCCGGGTCAAAACCGCTCATGGCAGCCGCACTCCGGCGCTGTCATGGATAATCGTGAAGATTCGATCCGTCATGGCCCCAAAATGCGGGATACCGGGCGGCATCGCAATCGCCATCGAAGGCGATTGCGCAACGGCGGACGGAACCGCGCGCCCCGGGTCAGACGCCGTGGGCTTTGGAGCGTCGGACCCGCATGATTTCGTGACTTTCCGGTGTGCCGTCGTGCCAACTGCCGAACCACTTGTCGAGCGGCACGGTGCCGTCCCCGCCATAGTTGCACTCGAAATACCGGTGATGCAGAAAGTGGAAATACCGCTGGCCGATCGAGTAGACGTTGTCGTTCTTCGTCAACAGCTTGTGAAACCCGACATGCCCGAGTGCCGGCGCCAAACCGGTCTGTTGCAGGTGGAAGATCGCATGCAGCGGGTGGGACAGCAAAACCCAGTGCAGCAACACGCCGCTGAAATAGAGCACATGTTCGAACGGGTGCATCGACATGCCGGACCAGGGGCCGATATCGACGTTCTTGTGGTGCAGCGCGTGCACCGACCGATAAAGCGCGCGCGTATGCAGCAGGCGATGCACACAGTAGAAATGGGCGTCACGGATCATCGGAATGGCACAGAACAGCAGCACGAA
>CAMBXJ010000367.1 GCA_945871455.1 Asaia bogorensis | reverse complement strand
TGCTCTATGCTGTCGGTTTCTGTGGTGTAACGCTTGGGCTGGCGCGCCGGATGCTGGAAACCTACACCGCCCTGGCACGCGGGCGGCACAGCAAGGCATCGCCCACCGCGATGATCAACAACAATGCGGTGCAACGAGAAATCGGCCTGTTGGAGGCACGCCTGTCGGCCGCCCGCGCCTTCGTGCACGAGGCCGTGTGCCAGGTCTATGACGCCTCCGCCGCCGGTCGGCTGGACGTCGATCTGCGCATGCGCCTGCGGTTGGCGACGACGCATGGAATGAACGAGGCGACCGAGGTGTCCATCGCCTGCTATCGCGGCGCGGGCACCGGGGCCATTCTGGACGCGGCGCCGTTCGAGCGGCGGTTCCGCGATGCCATGAGTGCCAGCCAGCACCTGCAAGCGATGCCGGCGCTGATCGAGATGGTCGGCCGGCACATCATCGGATCTGATAACGTTGTGCAGTATATTTGATCCGACGGTGGCTGCTCTGGGGTTGTCAGTGCAGTGCGTCGGGTCGTTCAAAATGCGGGGATCGGATTGCCAGTTTCTCACCGTCATGGTGGGCGCCGGCCCGCCATCCGCGACTTTCGGCTGTTGACAGCGGAGAAGCCGTGGATGGTGGGCCTTCGCCGACCATGACGGTGAGAGATATCCGTGCCGCGCGCCGCGCAAAATCAACGACGTGGACCACCAGACACGGGGCAACGCGCGTCGACCCCAAACCGCTACACGTTGGAAATTCGTTCCCAGGTGAGCTCCCGATGCTCCACCACCCCACCGATCGTGCGCGGCGGCGGTTGCAGGATCATCAGCCCGTTCTCGAACCGCACGCCACGCGGCTGGTCGGTGCCAATCCGGCTGGGGTCGGGCGCAGCGTCGACATGGGTGACCAGCTTGGTGCCGTCGAAGCTGAAAGTGCCGGAATAGCCGCTGTATTCGCGCTTTTCACCGGCCGGGATGTCCTTCCGCCCGTCGATCATCATCACCGACATGCGGCCATCGGCGCCGACGACGATGCGGCCCATGCCCTGCCCGTCATAGGGCGGGCGCAGTTCTTTCCCATCGGCATCGCGTGACACGGCACGCACGAAACGCCAGGTTCCAACGATATCGGGCATGGACAAATCCTTCCTCTATTGTCTTGCGGCAAAACCGGTCCCCGCACAGTGCCGGGTTCCCGGCCACGGTCAAGCCGCGAGCCCCTGCCCTCCCCTCGACCGCCGCCCACGCGACCGCCCTCCATCATTCCGGCAACCCGCGCTACCGGCCCTCAAACCGAGCCGTCCGCTTCTGCAACCGCGCTTGCAGACCCTCCCGTGCGTCCTGGCTCTTCATCGTCGCCTGAACCAGCGCGTCCACATCCTCATGCGGGATCGTGTCGCGGAAATCGAGCTGGCGCACGGTCAGCGCCTTCATCGCCTTCAGCGACAACGGCGCATTGGCGGCAAGGCGCTCGATCACCGTGCTGGCCTCGGCTTCCAGGCGATCCGCCGGCACGCAGCGCGCGATCAGGCCCAGCGCGTGCAGCTTGGTGGCCGGCAGGGGATCGCCGAGCAGAAGCATTTCGCGGGTGATGACGGGGCCGAGGACCTCCATGAGCTTTTTGGCGAGGAACCAGTTGGGCGCAAGACCGACCTGCGCCAGCGACATACCGAAACGAGCGATCTCACTGGCAACGACAAGGTCGCAATGCAGCGCCAACTCGTTACCCCCGGCGATCGCATCGCCCTGCACGACGGCGACGACCGGCAGCGGGCACAGTTCGATGGCCCGCAACATGATCTCGATGCCGCTGGCCTGGCCGGTGCCGGCGGTTTCCCGTCGTTGCGCCATGTCGAGCCCAGCGCAAAAGACCGGCCCTTTGCCGCGGATAACCAGCACCCGGTCGTCATCCGCGACAGGCGCGCGCAGCACGTCGATCATCTCCCGCAGCAATTCGGTGTCCAGCGCATTGCGCTTTTCGGGACGGTTCATCCAGACGGTTCTGACCGGACCGTTCTTTTCGATGATGACCTTGCTCATGGTGCATACTCCCAGTCGTTGCGGGTGGCGGCGCCGGTGACGAAACCTGCTCAGGTGGCAGGTTTTCCGCATCGGCGGTGGCTTCGCAAGGTGTCGGTCGGGTCTTCGCGCGGCAAGGCGCATCAGGCGGCCAGCCCCGCGCGCGCTGTCTCCGACCGCTCCCGCATTTGATCCAGGCGGCGGACTTGCCTAGCATGACGCCAGTTTGACGCTCTGCCTGGTAACCATCTGGCGGACGTTCCGGTCGAAGGGTTAAGGAAATGCTCAAGCCGATCATGCTGGCCTATCCCGTCATCGCCACGAAAGATGAGGATGAGCGCGCCGCGCTGCGCCCGATCGGGCGTAATCGCGACCTGTATCACAAGACCATGGAGGGCTTTACCGAACTGGTTCAGGCCGCCGATGAGATCGGCATCTGGGGTGCGGCGACGCCGGAGCACCATTTTTGGTCGGAAGGCTATGAGGTCGCGCCGGCCCCCACCGCCACCAACGCATTCTGGGCCGCCAAAACCAAGAACATCCATGTCGGCCCGCTCGGCTATGTCATGAGCACGCGCGACCCGATCCGGGTGGCCGAGGAGGCCGCCGTGCTCGATCACATGGCGAACGGGCGCACCTTTGTGGGCTTCGCCCGCGGCTACCAGTCTCGCTGGACCAATGTGCTGGGGCAGCATTACGGCGCGCGGGCGACGAAATCGCCGCAGGCCGCGATCTACAACCCGCTGACCGCCAATGCCGGGTTCGCGACCGCCACCACCCAGGAAGACGACATTAACGACGACACCCGCAACCGCATGATCTTCGAAGAGAATATCGAGCTGGTGGTGAAGGCATGGACCCAGGAAAGCTTCACCCATGACGGACAGGTCTGGAAAGTGCCATTCCCCTATGCCGAGGGCATCGGCGATTGGCCGCTGGCGCGCGCCGGCGTGACTCAGAGGCTGGGCGCGCCCGGGGAGGTCGATGAGCGTGGTGTGTGGCGTCGGGCTTCGGTCGCGCCGGCGCCTTATCAGAACCCGCATCCGAAAGTGTTCGTGTCCGGCTCCGGCAGCCCGGAAACGATCGATTTCTGCGGCAAGCACGGGTTCGTGCCGACCTATTTCGCCTCCATCGATTCCGCGGGGCCATTGTCGGAGGGGTATCGCAAGACCGCCGCCAAGCACGGCCACCATTACGCCCGTGGGCAGAACCAGTGCCTGGTGCGGTGGATGCAGATCGGGCGGACCGAGGAAGAGGCGATCGAAAAAATCCGCGCCTACGACCTGGATATCTGGAAGAATTTCTATGCCGCGATGGGCCGGCGCAAGGTGGAGAACAACGCCTATTTCGAATCGCTGGTGAATTCCGGGTTGTTCGTGTTCGGCACCGTCGACAGCGTGCGGCGGCAGTTGATCGAGCAATGGAAGGTGCTGCCGGCCGAACATATCGTGCTGGTCAATCACTATGCCCAGATGCCGAAGGACGCGGTGATCGAGACGCTGGATATCTTCCAGCGGGAAATCAAACCGGCGCTGGACGAAGTGATCCACGGCGAACAACGTCTGGCCGCCGAGTAGAAAGAGCGCGGACACCCGCTCGGTCGAACCAACCGTCCGCAACCCACGCCCCGATCCACCCGGCCCGCGCAGCAGGAGAACGACACGATGTCTCAACCGAGGGCCCTGGAAAACATCCGCGTGGTGGATTTCAGTTGGGTGCGCGCCGGCCCCTGGGCCACCCGCTGGCTGGGTGCGCTCGGTGCCGAAATCATCAAGATCGAGTGGCCGGAAACCGAACGCGGCCGCCTGCCGAGTTCGACCACGCCCCAAGGCATGGACGTCAATCTGAACACGTCCGGCAATTTCAGCGACACCAACGTCAACAAGAAAAGCCTCAGCCTGAACGTGCGCAGCGCCAAGGGGCTGGAAATCGTGAAGCGGCTGATCGCCATCTCCGATATCGTGATCGAGAATTTCAGCTCCCGCGTCTTGCAGAACTGGGGCCTCGGCTACCAGGAGATGTGCAAGATCAAGCCGGATATCGTCTATGTGTCGATGTCCGGCTATGGCCATACCGGGCGCAATCACACCTACACCACGTTCGGTCCGGTGGCGCAGGCGGTGGCGGGCCTGACGCATTTGTCCGGTCTGCCGGACCAGCCGCCGGCTGGGTGGGGCTGGTCCTATATGGACGATACCGGTGGCATGTACGGCGCGATGTGCGCCCTGACCGGTCTTTACCATCGCAACATGACCGGGCGCGGTCAGCATATCGACCAGGCCCAGATGGTCTCCAGCGTGCCCCTGAACGGGCCGGCCTTGCTGGATTTCACCGCGAACGGGCGCGGCTCCAAGCGGGCGGGATTCCCTCCCGGCAATCGGGCGCATTGGCCGGGAACGCCCTTGGTCAACAACTACCGCGGCCCGACCGTCGCGCCGCACAACGCCTATCGCACGCATCCCGGCGGCTACAACGATTGGTGCGTGATCGTCTGCCACTCCGATGACGAATGGAGCCAGCTCGTACGGGTCATGGGATCCCCGCCCTGGGCCGCATCGGACAAATTCGCCACCGTCGCGGGACGCTTGCGGCATCAGGAAGAACTGGACGCGCATATCGAAGCCTGGAGCCTGACATTGGGGAAATACGCACTGACCGAACTCTGCCAG
>CAMBXJ010000366.1 GCA_945871455.1 Asaia bogorensis | reverse complement strand
ATGAACGGCAGTTCGCCGTCGAACTGGACGTCCACCACGGCGCCCAGCACCTGGGTCACGCGTCCGACGATGTTGCTTGCCATGCTCTTTGTTCCTCTTGTGCGGTCGCGAGATCAGACGGCTTCCGCGCCGGAGATGATCTCGATCAGTTCCCTGGTGATATTGGCCTGGCGTGCCCGGTTGTAGTTCAGGGTCAGGCGCTTGATCATGTCGCCGGCGTTCCGGCTGGCGCTGTCCATCGCGGTCATGCGCGCGCCATGCTCCCCGGCGGAGCTTTCCAGCAACGCACGGTAGACCTGGATCGCCAGGGCCTGGGGCAGCAGCCGAGCGAGGATGGTTTCCTCATCGGGTTCGAAATCGAACATCGCGCCGCCCTGGTCCGACGTTTCGCCTTCCGGCGGCGGCGGAGCGGGGATGAGCTGCTGTTCGGTCACGATCTGCGAGATCACCGACTGGAAGCGGTTGTAGACGATCGTCGCGACGTCGAAATCGCCAGCGGCCAGCATGTTGATCATGCGCTGGCTGATGTCGTTGGCGTCACCGAAATCGATCCGGCGCTTTCCGGCATAGGTGATGTCGCCGATGATGCGGCTGGACAGCTCGCGGCGCAGGAAATCGCGCCCCTTGCGGCCCACCGCAAGGATCTTCACCGTCTTGCCTTGTGCTTCCAACCGCCGCGCCAGCGCCCGGGTCGCTCGCCCGATGCTGGCATTGAACGCGCCGGCCAGGCCGCGGTCGGCGGTGACGGCGATCAGCAGATGGACCTGATCCTTTCCGGTGCCGGCCAAAAGCACCGGCGCTGTCGGCGAGTCGGCGACGGATGCCGCCAACGTCCGCATCATCCGGTCCATCCGTTCGGCGTAAGGCCGAGCGGCTTCGGCTTGTTGCTGGGCTCGACGCAGCTTGGATGCCGCCACCATTTTCATGGCGGAGGTGATCTTCTGCGTCGATTTCACGCTGTTGATGCGTGTTCGCAGTGCCTTCAGGCTGGGCATGACGCCTTGTGCCCCTTAGGTGAACGACTTGGCGAAGTTGTCCAGGAACGCGACCAGTTGCTTTTCCGTATCTGGCTTCAGTTCCAGATCGGTGCGGATCGCATTCATGATCGCGGTTCCGTTGGCCTTCAGGCTGGCGACGAGTTGCGCCTCGAAGGGGCCGACCCGGCCGATGGGCAGCTTGTCCAGATAGCCACGGACGCCGGCGAAGATCGCCACGACCTGCTCCTCGATCGGCAGCGGACGGTATTGCGGCTGCTTCAGCAG
This sequence comes from Asaia bogorensis, assembly GCA_945871455.1. Lineage (GTDB taxonomy): Bacteria > Pseudomonadota > Alphaproteobacteria > Acetobacterales > Acetobacteraceae > Rhodopila. Next base: position 3,427 of record CAMBXJ010000366.1, on the reverse strand, counting down.
TTCGGTCAGGCGCGACCCACGGGCCAGCAACTGCTGCGTGGAGGCATCGAGATCGGACGCGAACTGGGCGAACGCGGCCATTTCACGATACTGCGCCAGTTCCAGCTTGATGCGCCCGGCGACCTGCTTCATCGCCTTGACCTGAGCGGCGGACCCCACGCGGGACACCGACAGACCGACGTTCACGGCCGGGCGGATGCCCTTGAAGAACAGCTCGGTCTCCAGGAAGATCTGGCCGTCGGTGATCGAAATCACGTTGGTCGGAATGTAGGCGGACACGTCGCCGGCCTGCGTTTCGATGACGGGCAGGGCGGTCAGCGAACCGGCGCCCATGTCGTCGTTCATCTTCGCGGCCCGCTCCAGCAGGCGGGAGTGCAGATAGAACACGTCGCCCGGATAGGCTTCGCGGCCCGGGGGGCGGCGCAGCAGCAGCGACATCTGGCGATAGGCGACGGCCTGCTTGGACAGATCGTCGTAGAAGATCACCGCATGGCGGCCGTTGTCGCGGAAGAATTCGCCCATCGTGCAGCCGGTGTACGGCGCCAGGAACTGCATCGGCGCGGGGTCCGACGCGGTGGCGGCGACCACGATCGAATACTGCATCGCGCCCTGCTCTTCGAGCGTGCGGACAAGCTGCGCCACGGTGGACCGCTTCTGGCCGATCGCGACGTAGATGCAATAGAGCTTCTTTTTCTCGTCGTCGCCGGCGTTCGGGCCCTTCTGATTGATGATCGTGTCGATGATCACGGCGGTCTTGCCGGTCTGGCGGTCACCGATGATCAGTTCCCGCTGGCCACGGCCAACCGGGATCAGCGCGTCGATCGCCTTCAGGCCGGTCTGCATCGGCTCATGCACCGACTTGCGCGGGATGATGCCGGGGGCTTTCACCTCGACGCGGCTGCGGACCACATCGGTCAGCGGACCCTTGCCGTCGATCGGGTTGCCCAGACCGTCCACGACGCGGCCCAGCAGGCCGTTGCCGATTGGAACGTCCACGATGGAGCCGGTCCGGGCGACGGTGTCGCCTTCACGGATCTGGCGGTCGTCGCCGAAGATCACGACGCCGACATTGTCGGTTTCCAGGTTCAGCGCCATGCCGCGCATGCCGGCGGAGGGGAATTCCACCATCTCCCCGGCCATCACGTTTTGCAGGCCGAACACGCGGGCGATGCCGTCACCGACGGACAGCACCTGGCCGGTTTCGGCGACATTGGCTTCGGTGTCGAACGCGGCGATCTGCTTCTTCAGGATCTCCGAGATTTCCGCGGGGCGGATATCCATATCAGGCGGCTCCCTTCATGGCGTACTGCAGGCGCTGCAGCCGGGATTTCAAACTGGTATCGTAGAGGCGGGCACCGATCCGGACGACCAGGCCACCAAGCAGGTCGGGCTGGACCTGCTCATTGATGTTGACGTTGCCATAGCCGGCCTCGATCAGGCGGGCGCGGAGCTGCTGGCGTTGCACGTCGGTTAATGGATGGGCGGACGCGACGTTCGCGGTGATGATCCCGCGCCGCTGCGCCACCAGGGACGCGAAAGCGTTGACGATGTCGCGGAGCGCGCGAAGGCGCCGGTTGGTGGCCACCACGCCGACGAAATCGCGCACGGGCTTGCCGAAACCTTGCTGTTCCAGCACCGCGAGGGCCGCCTTGGTGGCGTGGTTCACGTCGATCAGCGGGGACCCCAGCAGGCGCCGGAAATCGGCGCTGGCGTCGATGAGCTGCCCGAGGGATTGCATCTCCGAGACCACCGCGTCGAGCGCGTTCTGCTCATCCGCGTGCGCATAGAGAGCGGCGGCGTAGCGATCGGTGAGACCGCCGCCTGATGAGATTGTCGTAGCCTCAGAAGCCACGTGCGTTTCCCTATGTTGGGCCGCGCGAGGCGCGGGCGTGGACGAACAGCGGCCGGCCGAACCGGCGCGGCGCGTCTAGCATGGGGTTTCCGATGTCGCAACACGGGGGCGGCCGGTTTGTGTCGGATTGGGGTGGTTGGGGGGCGGTTTACCGGGTCGGAAGCGCCGGCGGGTGGGGGAAAAGCCGCGGTCAGTGGCGTTCGGCGGGTGCAGCGCATTTTCCGGCGACGTGGTGGTCGGCGGGTGCCGGCACGCGCATTCTTTGACCTGTTGTGCCCCTGGCTGGTCTGGTAGAGTTGCCATCATGGTCGCCCTTCGAAAACGCGCCCCTTCCCGCATGACAACCGATGAATTCCTGACATGGGATCCCGGCGATCCGTCAGGCCGTCTGTGGCAATTGATCGACGGAGAGCCGGTGGCGATGATCCCGGGAAGCGAAGACCACGGCGCTCTGCAGGGGGAGATGTGCGGTCTGATCGGCAACCATCTGCACGCGCATCGCCCATCCTGCCGGATGATCGTGACTCCTGGCGTCGTTCCGCGCATCCACGCCAATCGCAATTACCGCATTCCGGACCTGGGTGTGACCTGTGCGCCACCGTCCGGCGAATTGATGCTGGCCGACCCGGTGCTGCTGATCGAAATCCTGTCTCCCAGCAACGAGGCGGAGACCTGGACCAATATCTGGGCCTACACGACGATCCCCAGCGTCACGGAAATCCTGGCCGTGCGCAGTACGCGGATCGAAGCCGAGCTGTTGCGGCGCCTGCCCGATGGCAACTGGCCCGCCGAACCGGTGACGTTGCGGGCTGGCGATGCGGTCGAGTTGAGAAGTGTCGGTCTGACGGTCGAACTGGCGGCATTCTACGAGACGACGACGTTGCGGCGGTGAGGCGGGTGGCTGCCCACCACCATCGCCATCACCCACCACGGCCGCCGAATCGCCCGGATTGTCCCCGAAACGGAACTGCGACGGGAGGAAATCGCCGCTGCTATCCGCGATATCGACGCCCTGCGCGGCGAGCCCGGGGGGATACCGATCGGGGAAATCCTGGCTGCCCGCCATGAGGGACACCGATACTGATGCCCTTCGTCCTCGACGCGTCGGTGACGCTGGCCTGGGCGTTGGACGAGCACAAGACCGAAGCGGCGGAGCAGGCGTTGCGGCGTCTGATGGATGATTCGGCGGCGCCAGCGAGCTGGTGGTTCGAGGTGCGCAACGTCCTGATCGTCGCCGAACGGCGAGGCCGGCGCACCGAAGCGCGTTCGGCGGCGTTTCTGCGCGCCATGGCGCGTTTGCCGATCGAGATCGATCGCGATCCGGAGGAGGCGGTGGTCCTGGAGTTGGCCCGTCGGCATGGGCTGACCATCCATGACGCGGCCTACCTGGAATTGGCGATGCGGCGACAGACGCCGTTGGCGACCCTGGACGCGGCGTTGGTTCGGGCGGCGGCGGTCGAAGGGGTGAAGCGCCTCGGCGAATGAGGGATCGAACCGGTCATTTGATCGGTCCGACATCGACGCCTGGAACGCGGCCGTTGTGGTCAAGTCGTCGATCAACACCGAAGCTTGGTC
>CAMBXJ010000365.1 GCA_945871455.1 Asaia bogorensis | reverse complement strand
GTCGGTTGGTCGAACTGACCGACACTGGGCAATCGGTGTTGCAGGATGCGCGCGGCCTGTGGCGGGATGCGCAGCGATCGTTCGAACGTTCGTTCGGATCCCAGGAGGCCGCCGAACTGCGGACCGCCCTGGGACGGGTGGCAACGATGCAATACGCCGCATAGAAGTGAGGCTCTCGATGGCGGCCATCCTCGTCTTCCGTGGTTGCTGTCTGGGCAGTCTGTCGTCGGTGCCGGCCTGCCGGGGAAGCACTGGCCGGTGAGTCGATCTTTCCGCCGGCTGGAATGAAGCCGCTGCCGACCGTCCCGCGCGGACAGCGGGAAGCCGGCGTCGTCGACAAATGCCGCGGAAGCCTTTCCCATCCCGGTATGGGGCCGGTGCGGTCGATATCTTTCCGCCCTGTCCAGTTGCGCGCCCTACCCGCCCCATTGATCCCGACGCTCCGCTCTCCGATCACGGCGCGGTTCGGCGATCTGCGGTGCGATCCATGGATCGTCCGGTGGATTTCAGCGGGTTGAACCAAAGATTCATCGTTTGTTCACTACGATGGATCGCCCCGAAAGGCAAGAAAATCGCGCCAATGGCTCCGATTTCGGATTGTTGACGTCTTTCAACCCATTGATTCAGCGTTCTTTGTAGAATCCATGTGCAGGTGTTAACAACGACAGTCGCATTTCTGATACAGCCCGCCGAACCCAGCCCTCTGGGTTGCCGAAGGCTGAGTTTTCACATCAGGGACGGCCTCCACGAGGTTGATCGGGAACCCTGTTTTCGATCGTTTTGAGAAAGTGCTTTAAATATGAACTTTTGGTAATCCGTTCCGGATCAGTGCTGGAAACGGGGGTTTTTGTTCCGGTCAGGCGCGGATAACGGGGGGTTTCGTTCCGGATAGGCGCGGTTAACCATCCATCCACCATTGCCGTGAAAATCACCACTCTGCACGTTTTCACGCCAATACGGATATCGCGCATCGCTCCAGCCAAACCGATGCGGCCCTGGCGACGACCATGCGCAACTCGCCCCAATCCGGTTTGGGGCGATGCGTGTCGTCACCCGCCCGATCTGGCTGTCCCCATCGCGCGTCGCGGCCAGGCAGCAGCGAAGAAGCGGTGGCGTCATCCTTGCCGGTCGGTCACGATGGATCGGCGTTCCGAGCTGACGGAAACCGTCCGCTCCCACCAGACTCGCAATAGGAGCAAATCGACATGTCCTCACCGAACAGCCCGACGGACGCGGCGCGTCTGGATCGCCTGGAGCGCAGGTTACAGGCCCTGGAAGATGCCGAAGCGATCCGCAACCTCAAGGCCCGCTACGCGGCTTTGTGCGACGACAACTACAACGCGGACGGGATCGCCGCCTTGTTCACCGAAGACGCGCTGTGGGAAAGCCCGGCGCTCGGTCGCTATGAAGGCCGGGAGGCGATCCGCGGCTTTTTTCAGGGGGCCGCCGGAATTTTTTCGTTCGCGATCCACTACAGCCTGAACGGGCAAATCTACGTCGATGGCGATACCGCCCGCGCGCAATGGTACCTTTTCATGCCCTGCACCGTGGCGGACGGCAACCGCGCGATGTGGCGCGCCGGGATCGACCATGAGAGCTATACGCGTGTCGGCACGGACTGGCTGTTCAGCCATAAGCGCTCGGAACCATTGATGAATGCGACATTCAGCGATGGCTGGGCCGCGGCCCGGTTCGTGTAGCCCCCGGGGCGCCAGCCCGATGCCGCGACCTCCATGCGTGGCGGCGGCGCCACAAGGTCCAACCATACATGGCCGATTGTTGTTGTTCGCTTAAGGATGCGGCAACCATTCTTGACACCCGCCACCCCCCCTTGTAGCTAGCCCCCGCTTTCCGGCAAGGGGATTGCCGCACGGGAATCCCAGGAGAGAACATGGCCAAGGAACCGGGTGGTCTTGACCGCTCCTTTCAGGAGCGTTTGAAAGCCGCCCGAGGCAAGCAGGGGTTGGATACCCCACCGAAGCAGCCAGGCCAGCCTGGTGATGTCGGCGCGAACCCATGGGGGCTCGGCTTGCGCGTCGGACTGGAACTGGTATCGGCTCTGGTCGTGGCGGTCGCCATCGGCTACGGGCTGGATCGCTGGTTCGGGACGACGCCAATTCTGACGGCCGCGTTCGTTCCGGTTGGGGGCGCGGCTGGGGTTCTGAACATCTGGCGCCTGTTTTCGCCCAAACCGGCGAAAAGCGGGCGCACGGAGACGAACGGACCACAGACGAGCAAATCGACGCGTGGGACCGAAGACGGGGGATAGACAGGGTGGCTAGCGCATCTGGCGGCATCGACGCGTTGGGGCAGTTCCAACTGCAGACCCATCTTGGCCCGATCGGCGCGTCGGTGAATTTTACCCAGTCGAACCTCATGATGGCCGTGGCGGCGGTCCTGACGGTTGGCCTGCTGTGGCTTGGCATGCGTCCGCGTGCGATGGTCCCGGGGCGACTGCAAGCGGCCGCGGAAATGGGCTACGAGACCGTGATGTCGATGTGTGTCGACACCATCGGGCCGGAAGGAAAAAAATTCTTTCCGATCGTGTTCACCCTGTTCTTTTTCATTCTGTTCGGCAATCTGCTCGGGGTCTTCCCCTATTTCTTCACCTTCACCAGCCATATCGCCATCACCATGGCGCTGTCGCTGTTCGTCTTCGTCCTGACCACGGTCGTCGCGCTGCGTCTGCACGGGCTGCACTTCTTCAGCTACTTCAAGCCTGAAGGCATCCCAGCGGTGTTGGCGCCGCTGATGGTCGCGATCGAGGTCATCTCCTACCTGTCCCGCATCATCTCGCTGTCGGTTCGTCTGTTCGCCAACATGATGGCCGGCCACGTGATGCTGAAAGTTTTCGGCAGCTTCATCGTCATGCTGGGAGGCGTCGGCATGCTCGGCCTCGTCCCGGCCGGCCTGTCGCTCGCGGTCAATTCAATGCTGATCGGCTTCGAGATTCTGGTGGCCTGCCTGCAAGCCTATGTGTTCGCGGTGCTCACCTGCATCTATCTGCACGACGCCGTTCACCTGCACTGATATCAACCCTTAACCCCTGAACAGCGCGGGCGAGCCTCCTTGCCCGCCGCAACCGGATAACGAAAGGAAACCGGACTATGGACGTCGCTTCCGCCAAGATGCTGGGTGCCGGCATTGCCATGATTGCTCTCGCCGGAGTCGGCATCGGCATGGGCACGATCTTCGGCCAACTGGTCGCCAGCGTGGCCCGCAACCCCGCCGCGCGTGACCGCGTGTTCGGCCTGGCCATTCTGGGCTTCGCGCTGACAGAAGCCGTTGCGCTGTATGCGCTGGTGATCGCGTTTATCATTCTGTTCGTCTGAACGAGGGAGGGCGCGTCTTCCGGCGCGCCCGAAATCAGCGCATGTCGCCGCTCCACCGGATCGTTCCGACCGTACTCGCGGGTCTGCTGAGCCTCCCTGCCACCGCAATGGCGGCTGGGATGCCTCAGCTCGACTTCAGCACACCGCTGACCATCAGCCAGGTGGTGTGGGGCACGATTATTTTCGTCGTGCTCTACCTCCTGCTGTCGAAATTCGCCCTGCCCAAGGTGGCGGTGGTGTTGGAGGAGCGGGCCGCCCACATCGCTCGTGACCTGGAAGGTGCCCAGGCCGCGAAAGAGCGCGCGGATGCCGGTATGGCTGAAGCGGATGCCGCCACGGCCAAGGCCCGAAGCGAATCCCAGGCCGCGATCAACAACGCGCTGGAAAGCGCCAAACAGGCCGCCGCCTCTCAGGCCGAGGCTTTGAATGCCGCGCTGGAACAGCAACTGCACGACGCGGAAGCGCGTATTGGCCTGGCGCGGACAGCAGCCATGGGTGCGTTGCGACAGGTTGCCACGGAAACAGCGGAAACCGTTGTGTCGCGGCTGACCGGCGTCTCCCCCGATCCGGTGGCCCTGGGCAATGCGGTAGGTGCCGCCTTGTCCGCGCGCGGCGTCGGCTAGGAAGGACAGGCCCCATGAACCAATACGCCAGCTTCTGGGACAACCCGACCAACTGGGTTTTGATCTCTTTCATCATCTTCTTCGCGCTGTTCGGCCGGAAAATCTGGGGCGCGCTGGCTGGGATGTTGGACGATCGCGCCGCGACGGTGAAGGCGGAACTGGAAGAGGCCGCCAAGCTCCGCCGGGAAGCCGAAGCGATGCTGCGTGACGCCGAGAAGCGACGCGCGGACGCCGTCAGCGAGGCGACGGCGTTGATCGCCGGTGCCCAGGCCGAAGCGGCACGGGTTTCGGCGGCAGCCTCGGCGGAAGCCGCGGCGTCTGCGAAACGGCGGGAGCAGATGGCGATCGATCGCATCGCGGCAGCCGAAAAAGCCGCTGTGGATGAAGTGCGGCTGACCGCCGCCGAGATTGCCACCACGGCCGCCCGGCAAGTGATTGCCGAAGGACTGACCGCGGAGGCGGGTGCCGCCCTGATCGATCAAGCCATCAGCCAATTGCCAACCGCGCTGGCGGCCAGGCGAGCGGCCTGAGGGACCGTTATCGGGGTCTGTGCGGGTCGGATCGGTCGCATCCCACCACCCTCTCACCGTCATTGCCGGGCTTGACCCACGGCTGTCCGGTTTAAATCTGTCGCCCCGGCGACCCTAGGAATTTTCTCCACTCGGGTCCGCGGTCTGGCGCCACTTCCTAGTGGTGGGTCGGCCCAATCCGGATCGTCCCGACCGGTCGCAACCGCC
>CAMBXJ010000364.1 GCA_945871455.1 Asaia bogorensis | reverse complement strand
TGCGAGCCCAACGATGCATGCCCGACGATGCATGGCCAGCATGCATGCCCACGACGCGTACCCAACGATGCGTGTCCAACGATGCCATACCCGGCGATGCGTGCCCGCCGATGCCGACATAACGATGCGTGCCAGACAACGCATGTGTCATGAACCGGCGATCGATGGGTAACGTCAGGGGCCATACGCGGGGTCCCGTGCCCATCGCCGGCGTGCCGGACGGCACGGTGCTCTATGACGGCGTTTGTGTATTCTGTTCCGCGTGGTTCCACTTCATCGTCGCGCGTGACCCCACGGCACGCTTCCGCTTCACCGCCGTCCAGGACCCTTACGGCCATTGGCTCGCCCGCCGGCTCGGTCTCGATCCCGAGAATCCCGACGCCAATGCCGTTGTCCTTGACGGGCATGCCCATTTCGGCGCCGACGCCGCGCTGCAAATCATGCGCCGCCTGCCCCGCTGGTCCCCTGTGGCGCGCATGATGGGCCTTGTGCCGCGCCCGATCCGGAACTGGGTGTATAATCGGATCGCCCGTAACCGCTATCGCCTGTTCGGCAGGACCGAAACCTGCATGATCCCGGCGCCCGCGCTGCGTCGCCACATCCTGTCCGACCTGCCGCCGCGTGACTGAACCCGCGCCGCGCCGCGTCCTGGTCATCGGCGCGGCCGGAGTGTTCGGAGAGCGCCTTGTCGTCGGCATCCTCAAAACCACCGCATTGCATGTCGTCGCCGCCGGTCGCGACCTGGACCGCCTGCACGCGTTCATCGCGCGGATGCCAGGCGGCACAGGTCGCATCACCGCGATGGCCCTGGATGCGCGCCACCTGACCGCGACGGACCTGCGGGCGAGCGAGGCGTTCGTCGTGATCGATATCGCGGGTCCGTTCCAGGGGCGCACCTATCACGTGGCCAGGACGGCGATCGAGGCTGGCCTGCACTATCTCGACCTCGCGGACGGACGGGACTTCGTCGCCGGGTTCGGGTCGCTGGACGCAATGGCACGGGCGGCCGGCGTCATGGCGGTCACCGGGGCCAGTTCGACGCCGGCGCTGTCCAACGCGGTGCTGGACGCGCAAACAGCGGGATGGCGGCGGATCGACCGGGTGGCAATCGCCATCGCACCGGGCAACCGGGCACCGCGCGGCCTGTCCGTCGTGCGGGCCATATTGAGCTATGCGGGCCGCCCGATCCCGGTGTTCACCGGCGGAAGCTGGACCATGCGCCGGGGCTGGAGCATGACCGTCCGGCCCTCGTTCCCTGGCATCGGTCGTCGCGCAGTGGCGCTGGCCGATACGCCCGATCTCGATATCGTGCCGGCCCGCTTTGCCGTGGCACAGGAGGCCGTGTTCCGCGCCGGTCTGGAACTGGGCGTGCTGCATCACGGACTCGACCTTGCCAGTCTGGTGGTCCGAGTGGGCCTGCTGCGCTCCCTGGTCCCGCTGGCCCCGGCCTTTCGCGCCGTGGCCGCGATGTTGGACCGGTTTGGCTCCGACCGCGGCGGCATGCTGGTCGAAGCCGCCGGCCTCGATCGCTCGGGCGATTCGGTCCTCGCGAGATGGTCGTTGATGGCCGAAGCGGGGGACGGTCCGATCGTGCCGACCCTTCCCGCGTTGGCGCTGCTGCGTGCCATCGCCGACGGACGGCTGATGCGCCCGGGTGCCGCGGCCTGCGTGGGTCTGCTGCCCCTCGCGGCGATCGAGGCGGAGTTTTCCGCCTATCGGATCAAGACCCAGTCCCACGTCGAGATAGCCCCAGACGGCCTCTACGAACGTAGTCTGGGACCGGCATTTTCCAGCTTGCCGGACGCCGTGCGCCGGCTGCATCGACCCGGCTGGGGCCGGCTGTTCCGTGGTACCGCCACCGTGGATGGCGCCAAGACCCGATTGGCCCGCGCCGTGGCGGCGGTGCTCGGTTTTCCACCATCGGCGACGGATATCGCGGTGACGATGGACATCGTGTCCGACGCGGGTCAGGAACGCTGGACGCGCCGGTTTGGCGATTGCGGCTTCACCAGCGTTCTGTCCGCTGCCCGCGCCCCTGGACGCCTGATCGAACGGTTCGGGCCACTGCGATTCGAGCTTGATGTGCTGGCAGGCCCCGACGGCGTGCGCGGGATGCCGGTACGCGCCTGGTGGCTGGGGCCGTTGCGGATGCCGCTGGTGCTGGGGCCGGTATCGATCGCGACTGAAACGGTCGATCCGGACGGCCGGTTCTGTTTCGACGTGGAACTGCGGTTGCCATTGGGGCTCGGACGTCTGGTCCGTTACCGCGGCTGGCTGCGGGAGACATGCGGAATGGAGCCTCCCGCAAGGCCGCCCCTGGAACGTGCCGCCGCGGACGCGTAGACTCTCGGGCCATGAACACGCGGCCGAACACAACGCCTGTCGACTGGATCGTCAGGCGCCGATGACCAGAAGAACTGATGACCAGAAGAATCGGGGAAGACGCATGATCCGCATCAATCATGAGACCGATATTCTGGGATTGGTCGATGTCCAACCGACCTTCATGCCTGGCGGCGAACTGCCGGTGACCGACGGGAACGCCGTTATCGCGGTGATCAACCGGCTGCTCCCCCGCTTTCGGCACGCTTTCGCAACCCAGGACTGGCATCCGCCGGGCCATGCGTCCTTCGCCAGCGCCCATCCCGGCCAGGCGCCCTACACCGAGATCGACATGGCGTATGGACGCCAGGTCCTGTGGCCGGACCATGCCATCGCCGGCACGCCCAATGCCGAACTGCATCGGGAGCTCGACCTGCGGTGTGTCGAGGTCGTCATTCGCAAGGGGTTTCACCCGGCGATCGACAGCTATTCCACGTTCTTCGAAAACGACCACCGCACCGTGACCGGGCTCGACGGATGGTTGCGCCAGCGCGGTTTCCGCCGCCTGTTTCTGACCGGGCTCGCCACCGATTTCTGCGTCGCCTGGTCGGCGGAAGACGCAAGCCGCCTGGGCTATGACGTCTTCGTGGTGGAAGATGCGTGCCGAGCAATCGGCCTGCCCACCGTCGATGGCCGCACCACGCTGGACGACGCACGACATCGCCTTAAACAGCTCGGCGTGCCCTTCATCGTCAGCACCGACCTAGCCGAATGACCCCACCATGCAATAAGCCACCGCGAGCACGGAGAGCCCAGGGATGAAAATGAAAGCCGCGGTCCTGCGGGAACAGGGCAAGCCTCGCCCCTACGTGACCAGCAAGCCGATGACGATCGAAGATGTGGATCTGGACCCCCCCGGTCCTGGAGAGGTGCTGTACAAGATCATCGGCGCCGGTCTCTGCCACTCCGACCTGTCGACCATCGAAAACATGCGCCCGCGCAAGCTGCCGACCATTCCCGGCCATGAAGCCGCCGGCATTGTCGAAGAAGTGGGTCCCGGTGTCACCGGCCTGAATCCAGGCGATCACGTCATCAGCGTGTTCGTGACCAGTTGCAATGAATGCCGCTACTGCTACGGCGGGAGGCCCAATCTGTGCCAGGGCTCGTTTGCGTCACGCAACAACGGCACCCTGGTGTCCGGCGCGCGCCGCCTGTCGCTGAACGGTGAGCCGATCTGGCACTACAGCGGATTGTCGGTGTTCGCCCAATACGCCGTGGTGTCGCAGAACGCATTGATAAAGATCCCCGACGATGTGCCGTTGGAAGACGCGACCATCTTCGGATGCGCCGTCGTGACAGGTGTCGGGGCGGTGCTGAACACCGCCCAGGTCCCGCCGGGAGGGCAGATGGCCGTGGTCGGGTTGGGCGGAGTCGGCATGAACGCGCTGATGGGCGGCGTGATCGCGGGCGCCGAACGCATCGTCGCGGTGGACCTGAACGCCGACAAACTCCGCCTCGCGCGCGAACTTGGCGCCACCGACACGTTCCTGGCCGGCAATGCCGATGTGATCGAGGAAATCCGCCAGGCGACCAATGGCGGCCTGGACTATGTGATCGAAACCGCAGGCGTCATTCCGGCGATGAACCTCGCCTATGCCATCGCGGCGCGCGGCGGCAAGGTGGTCAGCGCCGGCCTGCCCGCCTCCACCGCCAGTTTCAGCTTCCTGCACTCGGCCATGGTGACCGACGAGAAGTCGATCATGGGCAGCTATATGGGAAGCTGCGTGCCGCGACGCGACATTCCCCGCTTCATCGCCCTGTATCAGCGCGGCAAGCTGCCGGTGCAGAAACTGCGCAGCGGCTTCATCGGGCTGGAGGACATCAATGAGGGCTTCGACCGGCTGTCGGACGGTTCCGTGCTGCGCCAGATCCTCCGCCCCCATGCCTGAGGCGACACGGAAGAACGACCGTTCCAGTTGGCGCACAGGCGTCCAACCCCGTCATGGTGGGCGAAGGCCCACCCTCCACGACTTGCGGTGCCGGTCGCGGCAAAGCCGTGGATGGTGGGCCTGCGCCCGCCATGACGCGGAGGGGGCCGTGCTCAACACCAGCAGTCACGATTGCGTGGCGCCCAAGGCCCTCCACCCGGCCGCAACAGCGTGACGACCTGGCTGGTTACCGGCGGTGCCGGCTTTATCGGCTCCCATCTGTGCGACGCGTTGATCGCGGCGGGAGATCGGGTGCGGGTGCTGGACGACCTCTCGACGGGGTCACATGCCAACCTGCCCGCCGGCGTGACGTTGCTTGAGGGCGATGTGGCCGATCCCGCCCTGCTGGATAAGGCCCTGGACGGCGTCGCGGGCTGCTTCCATCTGGCGGCCAT
>CAMBXJ010000363.1 GCA_945871455.1 Asaia bogorensis | reverse complement strand
ATCAACAGCAACGACGGCACGATCATCTCGGAATACCCGGGCGGGGTGACCTTGTACATGTGCCCATCGGTCCCGCCACTGCTGAGGTAGCGGTTGGTATGCTCCAGCATCCATCCCGGAAGATTGGGAGCAAGCTTGGCGTCGGTCATGATGTCATCTCCTTCTGAGCCAACGACCTATAGCACATTGCGACGGACCGACGGCGATCAAGGAGACGCCCATCATCCGACCGAACCTGCCGAGAGTCGCCCCGCGGTCCGACGCGTTGCCTGACGGCGCCCAAAAGTCCAAGCTCGCATCTTCGTTCAGGAGGCTCGCCATGCGCCGTTCCATCGCTTCCCTGCTTGCCGCTGTCGCCCTGGCTGCCCCATTTGGCGCCCTCGCCGGAACCTTGGACCAGGTAAAAGCGCGCGGGCAGTTGGCCTGCGGGGTCAATACCGGGGTCGCCGGGTTTTCGGCACCCGACACCCAGGGGACCTATCACGGGCTGGATGTCGATTATTGCAGAGCACTGGCGGCCGCGGTGCTGGGGGATGCGGCGAAGGTGAAGTTCGTGCCGACGACCTATTCCACCCGGTTCGTGCTGTTGCAGTCCGGAGAAATCGACGTCCTCGCCCGCAATGTCACCATCACCCTGTCCCGCGAGACTTCACTCGGCCTGCTTGGCGTGGGGGTCGATTTCTATGACGGCCAGGGATTCATGGTCCCGAAGAAGGCCAACCTGACCAGCGCCAAACAGCTTGACGGGGCAACGGTCTGCGTGCTGCCCGGGTCGACGACCGAACTCAATCTCGGCGACTTCGCGCGCCGGAACAATCTGAAGCTGCAACCGGTCATCCTCGATTCGATGGATACGATGGTGCAGGCCTATCAGAGCGGTCGATGCGATTCGATGACGACGGATGCGAGCCAGCTTGCCGCCCTTCGCGTGTCCGCCATGGGCGATCCGACCGCGCATGTCATCCTGCCGGAGCGGGTGTCGAAGGAACCGCTTGGCCCCATGGTCCGCCGCGGCGACGAGCAATGGGCGGTGATCGCGAAATACGTGCTGATGGCGTGGATCGCGGCCGAGGAACTTGGGGTGACCCGGGCCAATGTCGACGAGAAAAAGAGCGGCACCGATCCCGATATACGCCGTCTGCTCGGTGCGGAGCCGGGCCTGGGCAAGGCCCTTGGCCTGGATGAAGCGTGGGCCGAACGGGGATTGCGGGCGGTGGGCAATTACGGTGAGTCATTCGACCGCAATCTGGGCAAGGGCAGCCCGGTTGGTCTCGAACGTGGGTTGAACGACCTGTGGACCAAAGGCGGCCTGATGTACACGCTGCCGCTGCGGTAACCGCCCAGGGGGGTAAGGCCGGGGGGTTAAGGCCGGGGGTAAGGGTCGCGCGTGGATACAGGCAACCCGGCCGTGTCGGGCGGACGCCATCCCGTTGGACCCGGGCGGGATGCCCAGGTCCAACGTCGGAGTTACTTCGCCACCCAGGCGTTCCAGCGCTCGGTCAGTTCCTGCAGCCGGTCCACCCAGAACTCGTTCGCCTCGGGGGACCCGCCATACAGCGCCGTCTTCAAATTCGGCCCGGCCGGGACATTGACCCGAACCGAATCCGGCAGCGCCTTCACCGCATCCAGCAAGGTCGGGGCATAAGGCAGCAGCTTGGCGCTTTCCACCTGGCGGGCCGCGTTGGAGGCAAAGTTGATGTATTTCAGGCCAATCTGAGCATGCGGCGATTTCGTCAGGATCACCCAGCTATCGATGGCATAGACCGCGTTGTCCCAGATCGGCCTCAGGTTCACGCCCGATTTCTGCGCGTTCACGATGCGGGCGGAATAGGAGATCGCCAGCTCCACATCGCCCGCCGCCAGCCATTCCGGGGCCTGCGCGCCGGCCTTCCACCACTGAACCAATGGCTTGATCTTGTCCAGCTTGGCGAAAGCACGATCGACGCCGGCCTTGGTCGAAAGCACCTTGTAGACTTCCGCCGGCGGCACGCCATCGACCATCAGCGCGATTTCCAGGTTCAGCTTGGGCCCCTGGCGCATGGCGCGCTTGCCCGGCCATTTCTGGGTGTCCCAGAAATCCACCATCCCGGTCGGTTCCTTGCCCTTCAACCGGTCGGCGTTATAGGACAGCAGCACCGCCCAGACGATCGTCCCGGCGCCGCATTTCGTTGCGGCATGCTCGATGAAACTCTCCTTCGGCGGCAGCTTGCTCCAGTCCAGTTCGGCGAACACGCCTTCCTCGCAGCCGCGGATCATTTCGGCGGTTTCCACCTGCACGACATCCCACGGCACCTCCCCGGTGGACTGCATCGCCTGGAACTGGCCCCAGCCGCCCAGATAGGTGTCCTCCTTGAAAGGGATGTTCTGTTCCTTGGCGAACGGCTCAAAATACAGCAGACGCTGGCGGTCCTGCGACGCGCCGCCCCAGCCAACCACGGTGAAGTCGCGCGCCTGGGCGGAGGAAGCCGAACCGGTCACGACGCCGGCGGCAAGGAGTGTGGCGAGCAATGTGGAGAGGAGTTTCATCGCATTTCCCTTCTGAAGTCGGTGATTACGGTCCATTCCGGCCTCGATTGCGTAGCCGGTCGGTGCGCCAGCGCAGCAGTTCGACGGTTCCCAGCAGCAGGACGGAGACCAGGATCAAAAACACCGCCAGGGCGATGATGCTGGGGTCCAGCTTGTCGCGCAACGCGTTGAACATGCGCCGAGGTACGGTGAATTGCTGCGGGCCCGCCAGAAACAGCGCCACCACGACATCGTCGAACGATGTCACGAAGGCGAAGACGGCGCCGGCCAGCACGCCCGGGGCGGTCAAGGGCAGGGTGACGGTGCGGAACGCGGTCAGCGGACCGGCACCCAGGCTGGCGGCGGCGCGCACCATGTTGCGATCGAACCCGTGCAAGGTGGCACCGACCGTGATCACCACGAAGGGCACCGCCAGAACCGTGTGCGCCAGCACCAAACCGGCAAACGACTGCACCAGCCCGAATTGAGCGAAGGCCAGATAGACCGCCAGCGCCGTGATCACGATCGGCACGACCATCGGGCTGATCAGCAACGCCGCGACCAGCCGCTTGCCGGGGAATGCGGCATAGGCCAACCCATAGGCCGCCGAGGTGCCGATAACGGTCGCCAGCACCGTGGTCGCCAGTCCGATCGTGACGCTGTTCCACAACGCCGGCATCCAGGGCGTCGGCGCGAACACCGCCTCATACCACTGCCAGGACACACCGCGCAGCGGGTAGCTGAGATAGCTGGCGCCGTTGAACGACAGGGGAATGATCGCCAGGATCGGCAGCAGCATGAACACGAAGCCCAGGCCGGCGGCGATGCGGATCGCCGCCGCACCGCAGCGATGACCGACCGAACTGTAAGGCTTGCCGCCAATCGCCATGCGCTATCCCAGTTTCAACCCGGTGGCGCCGGCATAGCGGCCGAACACCGGATAGATGATCGCGATGCAGCACAGCAGCAACAAAGCCAACGCACTGGCAAGCCCCCAGTTGGCGGTGCCGAGCGCCAATTCCGAAATGATGCCGGAGATCATCTGGTCGCTGCTGCCGCCCACCAGTGCCGGAGTGATGTAAAAGCCGATCGCCAGGATGAACACCAGCAGGCAACCCGCCCCCAGTCCCGGAACCGTCTGCGGAAAATACACCGTCGCGAACGCCGATATCGGCCCCGCGCCCAACGACGCCGCGGCGCGCACATGGTCACGCGGGATGCTCTTCATGACGCTGTACAGCGGCAGCACCAGGAACGGCAGCAGCACATGCACCATGGCGATATAGACGCCCAGGCGGTTGAAGATCAGTTGCTTCGGCGCCGAGATCAGACCCAGCGCCAGCATGGCACTGTTCAGAATGCCCTCCTTCTGCAACAGCACCACCCAGGCCGCCGTCCGCACCAGCACGGAGACCCAGAACGGCAGCAGCACCAGCAGGAACAGCACCCGCCCCGCCGTCTTGCCGGCCATCGCCATGACATAGGCCATGGGATAGCCGATCAGCGCGGCCAGCACGGTGACCACGATGCTGATCCAGAGCGTCACCTCCAGCCGGTCGATATAGACACGCTGTTCCGGCGGCACGGCGCCGATGCCATCGTCGGGCTTGCGTTCCATATCCAGCGCCTGCAACACGAACCGGTCGGTAAACACACCGGACGCGGCCCGCAATGCGCGCCAGGTCTCGATTTCCCCCCAGGCGGGATCGACGCGGATCAGGGCCTCAGCATAGGGCGCCTTCAGGTCCTTGGCGCGCCGCCCGGTCTTCATCGCCAGGCTGCGCAGGCCGCCTTTCTCGTAATTCAGTCGCGTGCTGGCCACCGCCAGCTTCCTGGCGTCCATCGCGGCACCGAATTCCTCGGCCACCAGCCGGTAGGCGACCTCATCCGGCGGCGAGCGTCCGTCCCAGGCCTGCAACCAGGCGGACAGGCCCGGCATCGCGACGGCAAAATCGGGCGCCCTCACAGACGTGGTCAGCAGCGAGACGATCGGCCAGACAAAGGCGACCAGCATCAGGATCAGCGCGGGTGACAGCAGTCCGATGGCCGTCAGTTGCTTGCGTCGGCTGGCCCGCCGCAGCTTCCCGATCAGGTCCCCCGGCCCACTCATCCAAAAACACTCACCCGAAAACACTAACCCTTTGGGGATCCAGCGCTCGGCAATGCTCCGGCTCCACCGCGAGCATGACCGCCGAACCGGGCGACAGGTTT
>CAMBXJ010000362.1 GCA_945871455.1 Asaia bogorensis | reverse complement strand
CTACCCGGACCTCTCACCGTCCGTGTAGCGCCCCATCCCTCAAGGCAACAATGGTCCGGGTTCCAAGGGCCGTCGCCCTTGGCGGGTCCAGGGCAGAGCCCTGGTCGGGGTCCGGGGCGGAAGCCCCGTCCTTCACCCCAGTGCCTTCGCCAAAGCCTCCGCGCTCCGCCCATTCGCGATCGCCGCCGACAGCCCACGCCAGTGAATCCCATTCACGCGTGCAAACGCATGATCCGCATCGTAATTATAGCAAACCACCTGCCGGTTCGCCTTCGCGCCTTCCACCACCGCCTTGCGGCCGGCTTCCGGGAAGAATTCATCCCGGTCCGCGATATGAACCAGCAGCGGCTTCGTCACTTTGCCGATATCCCCCATCAGCCCGTCCAGCCCGACCCCGTAGTAGGAGATATTGACGTCCGCATCGGATTGTTCGGCCATCATGAATGCCAGGCGCCCGCCGAGGCAGTAGCCCATCGTCGCCACCTTGCCGTTGGCCCCGGTCAGGCCGCGCGCGGTGGAAACGGTGGCTTGCAGGTCCTCAATGCCTTTCGGTTGATCGAACTTGCCGAAAAGCTCGAACGCCTTCTTCCATTCGGCTTCGCTCTTGTCGGTGATGTCGACATTGGGTTCGATCCGCCAGAACAGATCCGGGCACACGGCGATAAAGCCCAGATCGGCGACCCAGTCGGCGATATCGCGCATCGCCTGATTCACGCCGAACACTTCCTGGATCAGCACGACCACGCCCTTTGGCGTGGACGACGGCGCGGGCTGGCTTACATAGGCGGCAAAGCTGCCGGAGCCGTCGGTTGCCGGAATGGTGATGGTTGCCATGGCCTGTTTCTCCCTCTGATGGCGGGAGAATAGCCGAGGCGCGGGGCGTTTGAAGAGGGGAATGCGATCCCCTCTTCCATGCGGTCACAGATAATGTTCGGCGAGCGGCAGGAACCCGTTGAAGCTCTGGCTGGCATAACTTGTCACATAGGCGCCGGTCGAAAGCAGTCGGACCTGATCGCCCGACCGCAACGCCAGCGGCATCCGGTAGTTGGACCTTTCGTACATGATGTCGGCGCCGTCGCAGGTCGGGCCGGCGATCGCGACCGGGCCCATGGGCGTGCCGTCATGCGGGGTCGTAATGCGATACTTGATCGACTCGCCTTCGGTTTCGGCCAGTCCGCCGAAGCGGCCGATATCAAGGTACACCCAGCGGACCGGGTCGTTGGGATCGCGGTGGCTCACCAGCACGACCTCGGCCGAGACAAGGCCCGCGTCGCCAACGATGAAACGGCCCGGTTCGATGAACATTTCCGGCAGGTTGTTGCCGAAATGCGCGATCATCGCGCTCATGATGGCATCGCCGAACTGGTCGATTTCCGGCACATCATCGCGATAACGGGTCGGGAACCCGCCGCCCAGATTCATCATGCGCAGGTTCACGCCGGCCTCTGCGAGGTCGGTGAACAGCATGCCCACCTTGCTGATCGCGATTTCATACGCGCGGGTGGTGGTCTGCTGGCTGCCGACATGGAACGACAGGCCGTACGGGTCGAGACCCATATCGGCGGCGCGGGTCATAAGGTCGCGCGCGCTTTCGATGGTCGTGCCGAACTTGCGCGACAGCGGCCAATCGGCACCTTCGTTTTCCACCAGGATGCGGCAATAGACGCGCGCACCTGGCGCATGTTCCGCGAGCTTTTCAAGTTCTTCCGCGGAATCGAACGCAAACAGGCTGACGCCGTCGGCATGCGCCTTGCGGATGGCGGAGACCTTCTTGATGGTATTGCCGAAGCTGATGGCTTCCGGCCGAGCGCCGGCGCGCAGACAGGCGGCGATTTCTTCGTAGCTGGCGGCATCGAAGAAGCTCGACAGACTGACCAGCCGTTCCAGGATCGGGGCGGCCGGATTGGCTTTCACGGCATAATAGATGCGTGCCAGCGGCAATGTGTGCTGGAGTGCGCGGAAGTTGTGCTCCACGCGATCAACATCGAGCACAAGGCACGGCGTCGCCGGCTGTTGCTCAGCAAGGAATCGAGCGATCTTTGGTGTCATCGCACCAAGCCCCCCTGGTTGGACGCCCACCTATCCAGTCGGTGAGCGTAGTTAACGAAACGGTCGAACGAACCAGCGACCAAACGATTGCCAGAACGCTTGACGTCGTTGCGTAACCACTAGGGCCAGAGGCACGTGCGTTGCTGCGTGGGATTCAATTAAGACCCCCACCCCCCCCACTCAATAGGAAATCCGCATGCGCACTCAAAAATCCCCTTTGGCGCGCTACATGCACTGAGTCGGAGGTCGCGCCGTGTCATCACATCCTGGTTTCGAACCCGCCGACGCGGCGTCACGCGACGGCGTGCGGGATGTGTCACGCGACGGCGTTCGGGATGTGTCACGCGACGGCGCGCGGGACTCGTCCATTGGACGACCGCCGGAGCCGAATACCGGACACGCTCGGCCCCGTTCGCGCCGCCACCTGACCTGGTCCGATATGCGCCGGATCGTGGCCGGCGCCCTGCAAGACTGCTTAACAGACCGGGTCTCCCTGGCCGCGGCAGGGTCCGCATTCTACGGCACCCTGGCGCTGTTCCCGGCCATCAGCGTTCTGGTCTCGGCCTACGGCCTGGTCTTCGATCCTGCCAGTGTCGAACCGCAACTGCATCTGCTTGCCGGCCTGTTGCCCGCGCCGGCGTTCATGTTGATCGAGGATCGGGTCCACGAACTCCTCCAGCAACCGCCGGCCAGCCTGAGCGTCGGCCTGATCGTGAGTTCCCTGCTGGTATTCTGGAGCGCTGCGACCGGCAGCAAGGCATTGCTGTCAGCGGTTAACGTTGCCTACGACGTGCCCGAGCAGCGCAGCTTTATGCATTTCCAGACCCTGGGCCTGGTCATGACACTGGCCGCGGTGATCTCCGCCGTTCTCACACTGGGTGTTTTGCTGGTGATGCGTCCGCTGCTGGCGGCGTTCGGGCTGACCGCGCACGGGATTGGCCTGATCCGCTTTGCCAGCCAGGTGATGGTGATCCTGACCTTCGCGGCTTCGATCGCGCTGCTCTATCGTTACGGGCCGTCCCGACCGCCTCCGCCGCGGCCCCGGCTGTGGATCGGAACCCTGTCCGCGACCATGTTGTGGCTGGCCGCGTCCGAGGCGTTGTCGCTCTATATCAGCAATATCGGCAGCTTTGGCGCGACCTATGGCTCGATCGGCGCCGTCGTCGGGGTCATGCTTTGGCTTTATGTCTCTGCGTATGCGGTGCTGCTGGGGGCCGAGTTGAATGCCAGCCTGGAAGCTTTTGAGGCTGGCAATTGATCGGCTGGGCTGTTAGTGCGTGGGTCACAAAACGGACCGGCAGGGAAATCAACGTCCATGGCAAGCTGGGATGATGGCTACGTTACAGATGTTGTCTACACGAGCAACTTCTACCGGGAAACGACGCCGAACTGGCTCGCCACCGCCGCTTTGCTGTTGGGGCATCGTCCGCCCGATCTGAGCAAACCGTTCCGCTACGCCGATCTCGGCTGCGCGCATGGCTTTACCGCGATCGCGGTGGCCGCGACCTGCCCGCAGGCAGAAGTATGGGGGTTCGATTTCAACCCGGCCCATATCGAAAGCGCCCGCAACCTCGCCGCCGAGGCCGGCCTGACCAATGTGCATTTCGTTGAGACGTCCTTCGGCGACCTGGCTAACCTCCCCGCCGCGGCGTTGCCGGAATTCGATTTCGTCGTCTCGCACGGGGTGCTGAGCTGGATCTCGCCGCAGAACCAGCGGGCGTTGATGGATGTCGTCGGCCAGCGCCTGCGGCCCGGCGGCCTCTGCTACCTGAGCTACAACGTCACCACCGGATGGGCCGGCATGGTCCCGTTGCGCGCCCTGATGCGCCAACTGACCGAGGCCAGCTCCGAGCGGACCGATCTGTCCGTGCCAGGGACGATGGAAGTCATCGACAAGATGAAGGCCGCCGGCGCCCTGTTCTTCGGCGCCTATCCGGCCCTGGAAAATCGCCTGAAGGAAGTCCGCAATCAGGACGCGCGCTACATCGCGCACGAATTCCTGAACAAGGACTGGCACCCCGTGATGTTCGCCGACGTCGCCGACGGCATGGCCGAGTCCAAGCTGGGGTATATCGGCAGCGCGACATTGTCCGAGAATATCGACGCCGTTTCCGTCCCCGCCGCCATGGTGCCGCTGCTGGCGGAAGCCCGCGACCAGCGCCTGCGGGAGACGTTGCGCGATTTCGGATCATCCCAGGGCTTCCGGCGGGACATCTATCGCCGCGGCATCGCGCCGATCCCGATCGCGGAGCATCACGGGATGCTCAACAACCTGACCCTGGAATGGACCGGCCTGACCGCTGGGGAGCAGGTGACGATCGGCACCCCCATGGGGCAGTTGACCGGTCGCCCGGAGCTTTACAAGCCGCTGCTGGCGATGCTGGAAGCCGGGCCGATTTCAGTCGGGCAAGTCCATGCGACGGCGCCCTTTGCCGGGCGCCCATTGCTGGAACTGCTGCAAGCGGTGACGCTGCTGATCGCCGGCGGCTATGCGCATCCGATGATGCCGGGTGGGGTGTCCTCCGCTTCACGGGACAGCGCGGCCGGTCTGAACGCAGCGATAGCCCGCCTGAACGGCAACGGCGGCGACACGCCGCGCATCTGCCTGCCCGCCACGGGTTCGGCGATGAATGTCGATCTGCTGGAAACTCTGGCGATCGGTCAAATGTTGGCTGGCCA